>JAAZCB010000073.1 GCA_012513545.1 Clostridiaceae bacterium | reverse complement strand
AAGCGTCAAGGAAAAATATATTTCCCATAAATTATGTTCTCATTTATTATAAACATATTTCAAATCCCGGTTGTTACTTACCCATTCCTGGTAATTCTCAATGCCTTTTAAATTATTTTCCAGAGTTTTCCATATATCATTTGAAGCAAAGTTCCTTGCCCATATACAAGCACCGGCAAGATTATACTTTTGTATCAGAGCAGATCTCAAATTTACGGAATTGGAATCCTCAAGCCACATTTTATACTCAGCATTATCTTTTTTATAATAGGCATAAAACTGGCCGCTTTCCTCATCCCAGCTTACTTCCGCCTTGTTCTCCGAAATGTTTTTCTTCGCCACATCCATTGAAAGAGCCTGACTTGTCAACTTTATTGTCCCATTTGTGTCTTTTTCATGCTTCCACAGACGGGTATAAAAAGGTATCCCGAGGAGCAGCTTTTCCTTTGGAACACCTTCTTTTTGAAGGACTCTCACTAATATTTCTTCTACCCATGTTATCTGAGCTACAGACCCGGCAACCGGACTTGTACTCCAATGCTGGTCATACGACATGTACATAATGTAATCGGCAGCTTCACTTAAGGCTTTTTTGTCGTAGCATTTAAAATCATTGACATCTACCGATACTACAAGGCCTTGCTCTCTTAAAAACGGGGCAAGTTCTCTTATAAACTGTGTAAAGACCTCTCTGTCTGTGTTATTCATGTTTTCAAAATCGATATTTATACCGTCAAGTTTATAAAGGGACGCGTATGCCAGTATCTGCCTTATCAGATTATCCCTTGAATCAGTATTATTCAGAAACTTGCTTGTCATCTCTGTATCCTTGAAATCATTGCTTAAAAGTGCCCATACTTTATAGCCATTTTCATGTGCCCATTCCACATACTTGGGATAGGCCCGGTTAATAAGCTCACCATTGGCATTCAGAACCTGGAACCAGGTTGGAGAAATCACATCAAGTCCTTTCATCTCACCAACGCTGGAATGATTTGTTCTCGGTGTATATACCATGTCCCATACCAGATTTATTTTACCGGTTTCCGGTTTCCATGCCGATTCAGCAACTGCCTTATCTTCAGGAGTTTGCTCAACTGGCAGGCTTTTAACCTCAACAAAGCGCTTCTCGATAAATCCTATTGCTCCATCCCATGTTCTGACCCTGTACCATTTGTCATCCTCCTCAAAGATTGAAAGCAAATTCTTTTCAGGCTTTTCTTCGGTGAGGTCGAGCTTTCTAATAATTGGATAACGAACCGTTTTTCCGTTCCTTATTACAGCATCCTTTTTAACCGGTTCAGCTATTCTTATTATACTGTCCTTGTGATCAATTATAATAACATTACTGGTTTCAATATAAGATACTTCAATATTGTAAAAATCACTCAGAAATTCTATGGGAATATACACAACTTCCTTGGTCAATGTCACAGGTATCTTTAGTGTCATTGGTTTATTATTGACAATAGCATCAAGGTTATTGGTCTTCATCCTTATAACTCTGTCCTTGGTAGTTATGGTAACTTTTTCTAAGGTCTTGTCCCAAAAGATATTATTGTCAAGGTGGTCCTTTACAGTTTCAAGTGGCAGAAGGACTTCCCCTTCCAAAATTTGAGGCTTGTTTTTTGAAGTTATGCTCTCTCCTTCAATTATCAGAGCAAGCTCACCTTCAATAAACGCGGGCACTACTTTGTCATTCGGTCGGATATTAAAGTAATAGTATACATAAGCAGCAGACATTGTACCTAGAATAAACACCAGCAATAAGACAGTAAGAACAGCCCTTTTCATATAACCCCCCCCCAAGTATATCCTGTAAAAATTTCCAAAGTCAACATGTGAACTTTAATGAAACAAATATAAAATCCTGTTATAAAACATTATATTACATTATACAACAAAATCCGCACAAAAGTCTTTAATAAAAAAAGGAAGTCATAAAAAGACTCCCTTTTTTAGTGGCAGACACACTGCCAATATAACAGACTACTCAATTACCTTTCTGTTCATCGCTTTAATCAGACTGAAAATCCTGTCGTCAGGCTCAAAATATACCATAACGCGTTTGCCCTTATACTGTGCAACAAAAAAGTATACATCATCTGACTTCAAGGAGCTTGCAGCATTAATCTTTGCCATAACGCCCTGTGAATACTCACTATTCTTCTCGCTTGAGGCCCTGGCCATTATCTCAAATTCTCTGCAGTTCCCGCTGAACATTCTCTTCCTTTTCCTTCTGGCTATAATTTTATCTATATCCAGTTCCCCGTTCGTTAGAGCATACTCATATTCAATATTCCTTGCTGTAATGATCATATAAGTCAAATATCCTATTGCCACAGACAATACAATAGCAATAGCACCCCCGGCAGCACCCATGGATGTAAATATCATTAAGATAATAAACACTGCCAATACACTAGTACCAGATATAATAACATAATCTAATATATCCTTTTTCTTGCTAACAATTTTTTCAATAAATGTATCCATCTTTCCTCCCAAAAATAAGACCAATTAATTAAACAGCAAATTTTACTTTATATATATTCCTTAATAAATCCAGTACAAAGCCAAAGGCTTATAAGTACTTAATAATTTTATCTTCAAATTCGTTATAAATCAAGGGTTTAAATAAAATATCAACTTTATTTGATTCTATCAGTTCATTACACTCTTCCATGGATTCGATAGGCAATGCAAGAAGAATGTTAATTTCAGGAAGCGTATTGTTTATGTTTTCAATAAGCTTACGGACATCCTCACTTAAGAATTGCGTATCAATAATAATCAGATTTAATTTTTCCTCTCTAAAGAATTCACAATAGAACATAAAGTTTTTCATAATGTCAAAGTTTTGTACTCCAAGCTTGATAAGCGACTCTCTTAAATCATAGCTTTCATCCGGGTCATCACTCATAATCAGAACTTTTGTGTCAATACCTGCCTCAGTTGTTTTGTTATACTCTCTTAGGGGATTCAGACAAGTAAAATATTCATTCTCAAGTCTCTTAATCTCCTGATTTAAAATCTCTGTTCCCTCTTGTGAAACCTCCAAAAACTTTACTCCATAAATAAATTTGTTGTCTTCGGTCTTTGATTTTCTTAAGACTTCTGCTGTTGATAAAAAACTTTTTCCTGAGTTTAGCGTTATCCTGACTTCAACTTCACTGTTCAAGTCCATTTCGCTGCCCGCTTCTATCATAGCTCCACCTTTACTGATATTCTTCACCATACAAGCTATCCATTTATCAGCATCCTTTTCTCCTGGCTTGATATTGCAATCATTGTATCTTATCTCTGATTCGAGGTTAGTATCAAAACGTATATGTTTTCTGATATTAATGTACTTTTTTGCATCAATATACTTAATTGTTAATGTCTGAGGAATATTGTTACTGACACTTACCACCGTTCCATCCGCTATATATTCATAGCCCTGCTTCTGGAATTTGAACGCTACCTGTTTACCGACTTCACAAGAGTTACAGGCTTCCTGGACTGTTTTAAATATTTCAAGGTTGCCACTATCTACATATAGAACGGGAAAAACATTCCACGTAGCACCAGTATCAAACCTTACCTTAATTAGATTGGTTGATTGAAGCACATTGAAAAACTCATCCTTGTCAACCATAAGTACACTCATAATATACCTCCTGTTGTTTTTAACGTGCGTACGGGAATAACTGAAGAAGTGCTTGAATTACTTGCTTTACATAATAATTATAGCATATTAATATAAAAGCTGCAAACAATTAAGACCCCTTATGATAATCCAAATCTCATATCCTGCTTTTTAAAAACTTCCTTTCTAAAAAGAGGGTTATACATCATGTACACCAAAAGCCTGAACCATGATCTCATATTTGTCTTTGGGTCAAACGCTCTTGAAACAATAGAGCCTACGCTGTTAAATTCCTTACGCGCCTCAAAGCATGCCAATGTCAATTCATCGGGAGTCATCCTGGCAGGAATGAAAGCTGCATGGTTAAACCTGTACTCATGATGCAGCCACCATTTTCCATCGTACAAAAGTCTATTTTCATGCTTTAACTTCTCGTACAGAGGTGTTCCCGGATAAGGCATCAAAATGTTATAAGCTGCAAATGCAAACTTATTCCGGAGCGCAAATTCCAGAGTTCGTTTTATAGAGTCCTTTGTATCAAAATCATGCCCGAGAGTAAAAGCCGCCCAGGTCTGAAGTCCATAATCCCGCAGTATTTTAATCTGCTCGCGGTATCCGTCCTGCTGGTTT
>JAAZCB010000757.1 GCA_012513545.1 Clostridiaceae bacterium | reverse complement strand
TACGGCTACTTATAATTGATTTCAATGCGGTCATGTCTTCATTTGACAAGATAATGGGAGGTCTTCGTTTTTGTATCATATTTCGGATTTTGATACAAATATACAATATTATTTAATGAACGAAATAGTAGTCTTAAATGTAAAATGCAACTGCTCTTCCTGATAATATTTGGAATCTCGTTTTGCACCAACAATTACAATTTCTTTATCATTTATTGAATAGTTTGCCCAACTACATGTTGAAATCCATTCGCAATCATTTTTCATTGCGTAAAATGAAGAATCAGAAATGATTTTATTATCATCTTCTTTTTCGCATGAAATCAATGAAATAGTTATCAACATGCCAAGTAAAATATGATTTCTTTTCATTGTTTAATATGTTTAGTTTCTACTTTAGATGGAATAAGGCAATATTTAGTTTCGTCTTCATTCAATTTTGCCATACGGTCAGCGGTATGCGCAGTGCGGGATTCAGGGCGCTCACTTGTCGAGTTACAGTTTTGTTTATTAAATGAGCTGCAAATGAAACTGGCACAGCACCCCGCATTGCGTATGACCGCTTGTTAGGCGTAGGTTATTTATTCTTAATACTTTGAAGAAATTCATCTGCAGACATTACAGGTATGGATGATTCCTTAAAATCCTTAGCATTTCTTGTCAGGAGAATGTCACAATCTGCCTTTAAAGCACAATGGTATTGCAAGGCATCTTCAAAATCTTTGAAGTCTGATGCCAATCCCTTTTCAATAGTAATTTCGTCTAAATCTGACACTTCCGAAATTATCTTAAACTTCCTGAGCTTTTCCTTTACATTATCAGAGCTCTCAAATTTACTTAGCAGATAATAAACTGTCGGGTAGGAAAAGGCAGAAACCACCATTTTTATTTTTCCTTTATCAGCTAATGTGGCAACCTTGGCAATAGATTCATAGTGAGGATCTCTTTCACCCAATAGGTCCATCATAACATTAGTATCTATAAAAAGCCTGGGAATCATTTATACTTATTTGCTAAATAGTCACCATACTCTTTTTTATAATCAAAATCAGCAGGTATTTTGACACCTGTCGCCATACTTTTTACAAAAGGAGATATCTCAATATCGTCTGTCCCTTTAGGATTGTTCTTATTTACCAATGATCTCAAGTAGGATTCAATAATCCGTGATAAGCTTCTTTTCTGTGAGGAAGCATAATCCTTTGCTTTATCAATCACGAACTTATCTAGTTTCAATGTTAGTTTCGAGTCCATAACAAATCATTTAATACGTACAAATGTATTATATTTATCCGTACAATGCAAGGTCTTTTTTAACTTACGCCTAACGGTTTGCGTGTATGAGCAGTTGCCGCTTTCAGAGCTGCGTTCTTATCCACCGTGACCGAAGTTCTATTAAGTGTTTTAAGTTTTGCACTTGAGCGTGCCGGAGCGTTCAGCGCAGGCAACGCACGGCAATTGCTGATAGCGCGTGTTGTGGTGCGTAAATCATATATTTTTTTGTTATTGTTGATTCAAAAATCTATTAAAAATTTTATCACATTGATCAACTTGTGCCCCTGAATCATCTTTAATTACAATGCATTCGTTAAGATTACCATTCTCATATATATGATACTGATATTCAGATTTATGAATCGAGTCAGGGATTAGTTTATCACTATAATATTTTGATTCAATAGATCGAATTAAATAATCAGGAGTTAAAGGATGATTTAGAAGTCCTGTTGAATGTATCACAGAATATGGACATATTGTATCCGTAAGAATTATAGTATTAATAATCGTTGATTTCCTTAATCCTGATCCATCATAAAGTACGGTTGAATCTTTAATTTTTTGATCCAAATAGGTATAAAATGATTCTTGTATTTTATGTCTTTGGAAATAAATTCTAATATTCACAACATTATTATCTACATAGCTGAAAATTATATTTGAATTATTATCAACTTCCTCAATTATTCGGTGGTTAGAGTCTAGACGAAAATAATGGTTATTACCAAATTCAATGGTGCTGTCGGTATTATTCACTAATACCTTATCATGATGATTAAATGAATCCCAATAACTAAGCAATTCCTCATTATCATTATAAAAGAAGATTATTCCTCTTGTTTGTTCAAAGTTATGATATTCGAAGTGCGCAATTTTAAAATCAAAATTCCTTTCTGGTTCATCAATCTGTTCTCCACAAGCAAAAAAGATCGATATTAGTATAGATATAAGTTTTTTCATTTGAATGAAATTTATGCACCACAACGGTTGATGGTATGGTGTCGTGCGGGATTGTGAGGCACTATCCTATCAGTTTACACCGACTTTTTTTACGAGCCACCAACGCCTGCAACCCGCTGAAACCCGCATGCACTATACCATGTGTTGGCAGC
>JAAZCB010000756.1 GCA_012513545.1 Clostridiaceae bacterium | reverse complement strand
TAGACAAGTGCAAAATCTATAAGCAATATTTTGAAGGATCGGACTGAATATATAGAGAATGATAACAAGATAAATAATAAAGAGTTGGTGTCATCTTTTAATTGTACTCCGGTAACTGCTTACTTGGATTTTACGGCATCAAAGCTTTTATATAATGAATTTAAAGGAACCGAGACAAAAAAAGAAGGATGATGTTTTAGCGTATCATGTCAGGCAGGCGTTTAGTCCGGAGGATAATATAACACCGGAGCAAGCGCATGAGATTGGTAAGAAACTTGTAGAACTATTTACGAAAGGTAAGCATGAATATGTAATTACAACACATGTGGATAAGAAACATACTCACAACCATATTATTTTTAATTCTACAACAATTGATTGTGCCAGGAAGTTTAATAATTACTATAACTCTTCTTCTACTATTAGGAAGATTAGTGACAGACTGTGCAGGGAAAACAATCTTTCTGTGGTTGAGCCAAAGGCTCAGAAAGGGCAACACTATAAAGAATGGCAGGAAGATAAAAAGGGTGGAAACTGTAAATCAAACTTAAAAGGATATTGATAAATGCATTGAGAGTTCTGGGAGCTTTGAAGAGTTTAAAAAGGCTATGCAGGATCTTCAAGGAAGGTAAACATATTGTGTTTATATCAAAATGGCAGGAGCGGTATACAAGGGCGAAGACTCTTGGTGAGGATTATACAGAAGAAAATATAGTAGAACGTATATCCCAAAAAACATTTAAGATGTGCAAAGATAACTCAGAAAAGAAAAAGAGAACTTTGGTTAATGGTTATATTAGAACAGTGAAAAGAATGCTTGTTTCTTTGGATAGTTGTATCATGATTAATATTAGAAAACAGCAGATAAAAAACGTTAAGGAGTTGGCTGGTACGCTTTTATTACTGAGGCGGGAAAGTATTAATAAAAGAATGACTTTGAGTTAAAGATTGACGAATTGCAGAATCAGATATCTAAAATGAAAAAGGTTATCAAAGAAATTGACATAGAGATATTGTCATATAGGCGAGTTGCAAAGTATTTAGATATTGTTAATAAAAACAAAGACATTTATTCTAAATATGAAAAATGTAACTCATTTGGCATAGATGAGTTTTTTAGTAAGTATGAGGGAGGTATTCTTTCATATGAACATGCAATAAATAAGTTGGACATATTGAATATAAGTATTGATAATCCTTTAGAGAAAGCTATATTTAGAACCAATGAGTTTATTCAAAAAATTGATAAATAAAAAAAGTAAACCGGTGTTATTGAAAATCGTATAAAGAGTATTAGGGTTGCCAAAGATAAAGTGACTCAGTTACTAAGTTTAGAAACCAGTAAAGCAATAAAACAACATACTTTCCGAGAAGAATTAAGAGATTTATAGTTTATTTGTTTATTTACATGGATTAGTCATGAGGAGGATAATGTAAAGTAAACTTTGCAAACTGTCAGGCAATAAGAAATTAGCATAAACAAAAGAGGTGGATGGTGTGACGGAGTTTTCTCCCGGAATGAGAGTAATAATTCGTGATGAAGAATGGATGATCAAGAAGGTTGATACCAATACACTTGGAAAAAAATCAATTAGCTGCATTGGAATATCTAGATTAGTAAAGGACTATGAGACAGTATTTTTAACTGATCTCGAAGAAATAGAGCAAGTGGACCCGGCAAAGGCAAAGCTAGTTATAGATGACTCACCTTTTTATAGAAGATCAAGGTTATATATAGAAAGCCAGTGGCGTCAGAAGATTCCTACTGATACCGCATTACATATTGGAAATCGTGCAGCGATGGATTTAATGGATTTCCAGCTTGAGCCTGCACAAATCTCATTAAAACGTCCACGTCAGCGCATTCTTATTGCTGATACTGTTGGTCTCGGAAAAACACTTGAAGCAGGAATACTCATGTCTGAGCTTATTGCAAGAGGAAAAGGGAAAAGAATACTTGTTGTCACAGTAAAAAGCATGATGACACAGTTTCAAAAGGAAATGTGGAATAGGTTTACAATTCCGCTTGTGCGGCTAGACTCAAATAAAATACAAAAAATCCGTTCTCAGCTACCTGCAAATTACAACCCGTTCTTTTACTATGACAAGACAATAGTTTCAATTGATACATTGAAACGAGATATAGAATACAGGACTCATCTGGAGAATTCCTGGTGGGACATTATTGTTATAGATGAAGCACACAATGTTGCGGAACGTGGCAGCCATCAAGCACAGCGTTCAAGATTGGCAAAGCTGTTAGCGGAACGTTCTGACACATTAATAATGCTTTCAGCAACACCGCATGACGGCCGAAGTGAAAGCTTTGCATCACTTATGAATATGCTTGATCCAACTGCAATTGCAAATCCTCACGATTATAAAAAAGAAGATATCAAGGGGCTTTGTATCAGAAGATTCAAAAAAGATGTAAAAAATCAGGTCAAAGGAGCCTTTAAAGAGCGGAGTGTGAGTATTGAAAACTGTACTGCAACAGATGCTGAGGAGTACGCTTTTGAAATGTTTGCACATATGCAACTTGAAATGGATACAGGCAAACATCAAATAGCAGGCCAACTTTTTAAGACAAGTTTAGAAAAGGCTATGTTTTCAAGTCCTGCCGCTTGTATAAAGAGTATTGAAGAAAGACTGAAAAAGCTCAGGAAAAAGTATGATAATAATGACATAAAAGATATTGCTCAACTTGAAGAACTGCGTGATGCCCTTCTTAAGATTGATGCAAATAAATTTTCAAGATATCAAAAGCTTCTTGATTTGCTGAAAAGTAAAGACTATAACTGGAGTCCATCTAAGTCTGATGATAGAGTTGTTATTTTTACTGAACGTATTGAGACAATGAAATATCTTGTTACACAACTTCGAGAAGATTTGAATTTAAAAGAAGCTGCAATTCAGGAAATATACGGCGGGATGAGTGATAGTGAGCAACAGAAGACAGTTGAAGACTTTGGTAGAGTTGAGTCTCCTGTAAGAATACTTGTTGCCTCGGATGTCGCTTCAGAAGGTATTAATTTGCACTATCTGTCCCATAGATTGATACATTTTGATATTCCATGGTCGCTTATGGTGTTTCAGCAGAGAAATGGCCGTATTAACCGTTATGGTCAGCACGAAAAGCCTGATATCCGCTATATGATGATAAATAGTAAAAATGATGAAATAAAGGGAGATATGCGGATTATAGAGATTCTTGTTAAAAAAGAGGAGCAGGCATATAAGAATATCGGTGACCCAACATTATTGCTTGGCAAGTTTAATATTGAAGAGGAAGAAATGGTTGTTGCACAGGCACTTGAAAGCAATATTGATGCAGAGACATTTTCTTCACAAATTGATAATAGTGCCGATGATTTCGACCCATTTGAGATGTTAATGCAGAGTGCTGTTGATAAAACAATTAAAACAGAAGTTTATGAAGACGAGACGCTATTTTCTGATATAAATTATATTCGAAGTGCTATGAATTACTTTGCAAAGGATGATAAAAACCCTGTGCAAAATCTTGCTACAGTGGAAGGCGTTGAAATAAAAGTGACTCCAGAACTGAGACGAAGATTGGCTGCACTGATTCCTGAAGAAGCAATGCCTCAGACAGACTATTTGAGATTAAGCCCTGATAAAAATTTCTGTATGAATGAGATGAAACGCAGTATGCAGAATAATATGAGTGAAACTGCATGGCCGACAACACAGTTTTTATGGCCTATTCACCCCGTTTTTAACTGGATAGACGATAAAGCCAGCTTGTTATTTGGAAGAGGGGAAGCACCGCTTGTAGGTATTCCTGAAAAACTAAATGACAATGAAGTAATTTATATTATTGCAGGAACTATACCAAATAGAAAGTCAACACCAGTTGTAGATGAGTGGTTTGGATTAAAGTTTAAGAATGGTAAATTTGTTGAAGAAATGAC
>JAAZCB010000755.1 GCA_012513545.1 Clostridiaceae bacterium | reverse complement strand
TAGAATGGGTTCTCCAATATTTGTTGTACTGAAAACCGCAAAAACAAAGTTGCTCTCTGATTCTTCCAGAAACTTGGGCGTATCCTGTATTGTAAAATCTTTATCCATTACTAAACCGTCTTCTGCATCGGAAAGGTATACCGGCCAATTCGTATCGTCAGCGTTTCCGTAAAAAATTCCATACGGATAACTTGTTATTTCGTCATTAGCAAGACTATTTTCCAGCAGGTCAAAAAGTCTTAGCTTCCCCATATCGACAGTAATCTGTTTCACAAATTGTTCTCCTTTGACTTTTAGTAATATTATATGCATAAAAAGCCAGTCATATTTACCAAACCTTTCTTACCAATGTTTCCATCTAATCTCACAGCTCAAAAGCAAAGCTTTCAATCAAATGGCCTGCCGGTTATTAAACAATTTGCATAATTTCCACTTCCGGTTTTTACTGCTAAACCGGAAGCTTATCGATTAAGCCCAGCAGGTATCTCTTAAGTATACTATAATCAGTTGAATTTGTTTTGCCGTCACCGTTTAAATCAGAAGATGTCTTCCAATTCTTATCGGGCATTTCATCGATCAATCCAAGAAGGAACCTTCTCATAACAGAATAATCAGTTGAGTTTACTTTTCCATCTCCTGAAACATCACCATAAATAACATCTGGTGTAACAGAAGATGTCGGAGTGTTTGGGGCAATTTCACTTCCCGGTTCCGTTCCCCATTCCAATTTATCATTTATGTAGCCCGTCACCTTCGACCAATCCTCATAATCTCCTCCATCTTCATTATACGAGTAATCATTTGTCTGGTCCATACTGCTCCAATCTGTCTTCCAAACGCGGACTGCAAAATAGAAACTGTCTTCCGGTTCAACCTTTCCTGTTTTAAACCCTATTTCCAGATAATGATCCGCTCCTTCTTCAGGTTTTTCCATTTTCACAAACTTGCCCGTAACATTTCCATCACCTAATGGTGTATAATCACAGAAGAAATTCTGCTCCTTCTCCCCATCAATGGTATAATAATACCTCAGCTTGAGAGTACTAAGATCTAAAGCTTTTGCTGTTGGATTCATTATCGAGAACTTTGGCGCAATTTGATTCGAGGATGAATATGCGCTGTTATACATCTGTATTACCACATTTTTGGGCGGTGTGGGGGTTGTTTCCACTTTAGGTGTCGGTTCGGATGATATGGACGGATCTCTGTAAGGCTCTTTACCATAAACAAGCTTTCCATCCTTATACACAGGAATGCACTGTGTTTTGAAAAACTCAGTCTTTACATCAGGCAAACCCTCCCTTGAATAATCATTGGTTGCATCATAACATGTTGCATTGGTAGTATATATCTTGAACTGCACCTGGCTCTTTCCAAACATTTTAACGTTATCCGGCCAGTAAACCTCTGCAAAATATATGTGCTTGCTTTCGTCCCATGGAAGGAGACCGGTTATCTTTGCTCCGTTGTCGGTAAAGGCAATTCCGGTTTTAACATTCTTAACGGAATACTTATTTTCATAAAACTCGCTCAAATCTACAAAATATCTGATAGTTATGCCTTTTTCAAAGTGAGGCGGTGCCATGTTCACATTATAGACATTGGCATTTATAACCGTCTGTTGGTTATTCTCATAGGTAACCTGGGCCTCAAAATCGTACTCGGGAGGGCCTGACTCAACATCAGGAGTCTCTTCAGCTTCCTGGTCCTTGCCGAAAATCGCTGTCATTCCAGCCATCGCCCCAACAAATCCTGCATTATAATCAAGGCCAACTTCTGTATATACATATTGATTGATGTCATCAACATATGAATCATCGTCCTTCGGGCCCCCGACTAAAGCACCATAAAGTATATGCCTTTCAGGGTCGTCCTTGTCCTCTCTTGTAAGCTCTCCCTCAAGCCTTCCGCTTGCAGCCCTGTGATGCGGAAATTTGGGGTAGTTGTCCCCAAAACCTACAACATAGGAGCTCTTACGGGGATTATCGCCTAAAATATAGTCAATCTGACTTTTGGCAAAATCGACATACTTCTGATTGGGTGAATATTTATTGTATACAAGTGCTAAAAAGCTTTGTGAAGCTGCATATTTCAAGCATGCCCATTCATGAAGGTATTTTAGTCCTCCTGGTGTAGTTTTAATTGTATTCATCCAGTAATCCAGATTTTCTTCACAAGCCTCCTTATACTTGGGCTTGTCGGATAATTGGGACATCATGAGGAATACTCCTCCAAAGACATCATCCCAGCAGTGTGTCCAGTGGTTATAATACTCACACTTGTCTCCGCCGATGCCTCTCTCATCCATAAAGGTTTCAACATCGTCAAGGTAGCTTTTATCTCCGGTTGCCACGCAAAGCCATATTGCCCCCCACATCAGCTCATCAAAATAGTTTGCCGGAGTATAATAGGTTTGTGCCTTACTGTTACCTCTATATTGCTTACCAAAGTTATATAGTCTTTTGGCTGTATCAAGGCATTTTTCACTGTATTCCAAATCTCTGTCCCTGTAATTAAGATACATTAATGCCAATGCGGCAGCTGCGTCTCCGGCAACGTCAGAACCCGGAGTCTGAGGATTTGCAACAAAGAAAGCGGGTCTTTCGGTGTCCTGCATTTCAGGAGGTCCCCAATAGCTATGATCAGTATCTCCATCACCTATCTGATAATAAAAGGTTGTATCATTTACAAAGCATCTTATAAAATAATCGCAAAAATGCTTATTGATGTTAAGCATATATTCATCCTGGCCTTTTTCAACAAAAGTATCCTTAAACTCATAGTAAGCCCAGCCCAATGTCGAAGCAGAATATGTCTGAGGCAATCCGAATTTTACGTGGTCTCCGCAATCGTGAAACCCTCCGGTAAGATCAGCTCCAACATCACTCCCGTCATTTACATGGCATGGTCCTCTCCATTTTAACCTGTTGTCACCAGCATCTTTGCCGCACCAGTTTGCTTCATAGAATAAAATTGACTTGGCAAAAGCATCTGTATAGTTAAACTCAGTTGCGGCTTCTGTCCCGGTCGAAAAGCTTCCGACAGACAACAACATGCAAAAAATCAGCGTAATGGATACCTTTACTTTCACTTTCTTCACTTAAAATACCCCCTATCAAATATATCAGAAAATATTATTAGATACTTTATTCTCATGTATGTTAATATTTAACATAATGCTAACAGGAATTTGCTTCTATTAATATTAATTGTAATCTATTTTCATCACTCTTACAACCGAATAAAGTATTATGCCGGACACCATAACGTATTATGATATCCGGCATATAAAATAAAAATGGGTTATTTGACTGGAAATAATGAAGTTAATCATGCCTAAAATAATTTTGCTGTAATCAATCTCTTACGAATCCGGGGACCTAAGCAGGCAGCAATCAATATCTTAGCCAGGTCTCCAGGAATAAATGGAATTACCCCTGCAAATAGTGCGGCACTTATTGGCATATTAGCCTGATACGACAACCACAAGGTTCCAAATATATAACACACAGCAGTGCCTGACACCATGCCCGCAAAGCATAAATACCATTTGTCAAAAAATTTATCGATAACAACCCCTGAAATCAGTGCCATAAATATAAATCCTATAATATATCCGCCGGTTGGTCCAAGGAGCTTTAAAGGTCCGCCGGTAAAACCGGAAAATACCGGAACGCCGACAAAACCTATAAACATGTACACTATGTAGCTGATAGTGCCTTTTATCATGCCAAGTGCGTAAAGTACAAAATAGATTGCCAGGTTTGTAAAGGAAATTGGTATAACACCAATTGGGATTGATAATGGCCCAAGAATGCAAATAACTGCAGCCATGATTCCGATAGTTACTATTTGATAGACAACAGATTTTTTTTCCATAATTTTCTCCATAAAAATGTACTTGATAATGTTATTCATTATACCTAAAACGGTTCTGGTATTTGAAGTATACATTATAAGAACACTATTGTCAACCTATAATTAGCAATTCGGTTGACAATAGTGTTCTATTGAGATCTCCTACAGCAAAACTTCAGAATGTTGGTTACTGATGTTCATTTTATGCTCACTATTCCCATTTAAAGCATTTTATGGCAACCACTGTACAGAGTATTGTTACTGCTCCCATGACAACGACAGGCAGTCCAATATTATCTACTGGCAATCCGAGAAAAGTTACTTTCATTAACTGAATTCCTTGTGTCATTGGAAACATACTTACTATTTTTTGCATGGCTTCAGGCATCACTTCAAAAGGCAGTGTAGTGCCCGAAAAAATTAACATCGGAAAATACAACAAGCAAGCAATAACGCTTGCGCTCTTCGCATTTTTTGCAACACCGCCTACCATCATTCCAATGCTTAAAGTGGATATCATAGTAATAAGCCAGCTCCCTAAAAATGCTGACCACGTGCCGTGTATAGTTACTTTCCAAAATATCATTGCCGCAGGAATCAAGGTAATCATAGATACCATACAATAAACAATATAAATCGAAAGTTCAACCATCAGAAGCTTTATAGGACTTA
>JAAZCB010000754.1 GCA_012513545.1 Clostridiaceae bacterium | reverse complement strand
TGGTGTATATACTGGACGAGCCCAGTATTGGCCTTCATCAGAGGGACAATGACAGGCTTCTTACAACTCTCAAGAAAATGAGGGATTTGGGAAATACTCTATTGGTAGTCGAGCATGATGAGGACACCATGTATGCCTCCGATTACATTATAGATTTAGGTCCCGGTGCAGGGAGCCACGGTGGGGAAATAATTGCAAAAGGAACTGTTGAGGAAATTAAGCAGAATCCTAATTCTATAACGGGACAGTATCTTAGTGGAGTTAAACGGATTGAGGTTCCCGAAAAGAGACGTAAACCCAACGGAAAGTGGCTGGAGGTTATTGGGGCCAGGGAGAATAACCTGAAAAACATAAACGTAAAAATACCTCTAGGGGTGTTTACATGCGTAACCGGTGTTTCGGGTTCGGGAAAAAGTTCTCTGGTAAATGAGATTTTGTACAAAAAACTTGCCAATGATCTTAACAGGGCCAAACAAGTGCCGGGTGAGCATGATAGTATTATTGGTCTCGAGAACCTTGACAAGGTGATTAATATTGACCAATCGCCTATTGGGCGTACACCGAGGTCCAATCCGGCAACATACACAGGTGTTTTTGACATTATACGAGAGTTGTTTGCTTCCACCACTGAGGCAAAAACGAGGGGTTATAAATCCGGAAGGTTTAGCTTCAATGTTAAGGGGGGACGTTGTGAGGCTTGCCAGGGTGACGGAATTATAAAAATTGAGATGCATTTCTTACCGGATGTTTTTGTACCCTGTGAGATTTGTAAGGGAAAAAGATATAACAGGGAAACCCTTGAAGTAAGATATAAGGGTAAGAACATTGCAGAGGTTCTTGATATGACGGTGGAAAATGCCCTGGAGTTTTTTAAAAACGTACCGAGAATAAAGAATAAAATTCAAACATTGTATGATGTGGGGCTTGGTTATATAAAACTGGGCCAGTCTTCAACAACTCTTTCCGGAGGCGAGGCCCAGAGGGTTAAACTTTCTACCGAGCTTTCAAAAAGAAGTACCGGAAGGACAATGTATATACTTGATGAACCGACAACAGGACTTCATATTGCTGATGTACACAGACTTATAGGCATTCTTCACAGGCTGGTGGATGCAGGAAATTCTGTGTTGGTAATAGAACACAATCTTGATGTCATAAAGACTGCCGATTATATAATCGATTTAGGTCCTGAGGGCGGCAACAAGGGTGGTATGATAGTTGCCCAAGGTATCCCGGAGGAAATAATAAAGGTTGAGGAGTCGTATACCGGGCAGTTTCTGAAAAAGATGTTGAAGTAGGTTGAAAGCATAAATAAAAAACGAAGATGTAACCATTTATTGTGATTTATATAAGAATTATTTGTAATTACGGGCTTAAAAGGAACTGAATATTATTAGACCGGAAATATAAATATATGTTATACTTTATATTGAACGCAGAATGTAAATTACATTCCGTAATATGCGTTCAATAGTTTTATATATATGATTTTGAAATAAATCCGAATAAGATATATATGTAGGAATTTTATTAATTAGATATGGAGTTATTTTACTGTACTTTTAGACTGGCTAAGAAAAGGAGATGATAGATATGATGAAGTGTTCAATGTGCAAAGAGAATCTGGCCGTTGTTTTTATAACGAAAATCGTGAATGGTAAGCAAACTCAAGAAGGATTGTGCTTTTCTTGTGCTAAGAAAAGAGGAATTCAGCCAATAAATCAGATATTAGAGCAAACCGGTATTTCCGAGGATGAAATAGATGATTTAAATAAACAGATGGGCAGCTTTTTAGAGGAAATGGACATAAACAGTAGTGATGAAGATGGGTCCGATATGGAGTTGCCAAGCAATGCCAATTCGTTGTTTAACCTTATCAACAAATCCTTATTAAAGTCCGGTGAAAATTCAGGATTAAAAGAATCAAAAGACTTAAAAGATGAAGATAAGGAAGATAAGGAAGATAAGGAGGAAAAAGAAGAAAAGGAAAAAGGTAACAAAAGCAATAGTACAAGGACAAAAACCCAGGAGAAAAAGATACCGAAAAAGAAAAAGTATCTTGATGCATATGGCATAAATTTGACAGTAAAAGCAAAAGAAGGGAAAATTGACCGTGTTATCGGAAGACAAAGGGAAATTGACAGGGTGATTCAAATCCTCAACAGGAGAAGTAAAAATAATCCTGTGTTGATAGGTGAACCCGGAGTAGGAAAAACAGCTATTG
>JAAZCB010000753.1 GCA_012513545.1 Clostridiaceae bacterium | reverse complement strand
TGCTTATTTTACCCCAGTGAGGGCAATATGTCAAATAAAAATTTACTTTATTCATTTCGCTTCGGTTAAAGTACGACACAAATATAACTATTATCTTTTACAATAGAACTATCTATATGTATTATTTATCAATAAAAATTAAAAAGTTTTCAAATATTCAATTCCTTCGTCTAAGCTTTCAAAGACAACATCTGCAAACTGTTTAAGGAACTGAAAGTATCTGTCCTTTTCGTGTCCGGGTTCCAGTACAAAAATCACCGTTTTATTGAGTGCCTTTGCATAACCCATTTCGGCAGCCAAGCCGTAGCCAGACGGGTTGTTTTTGTCCATGTAGGCAAATAGAATGTCGCATTGCTTAATGTAGTGAACATCCCATGTCCCGTATTCGCTCCAATGCTTGTCTGGTTTGCTTTTAGGGTCGAAAAATTCAAAGTTAGGTAATTGCATTACCTTTTGTCTCCAATCGGAGAAACCACCTGCTAAATAGACTTTGTTCATATTGCTAATTTGTATTGTTTCTTGCTTGCCAGATAATCTTCAATGCTTTTCTTTGATAGCCACCACTCAAATATTTCGTCAACATCGCATCCTAATCTTGCATATTTCCCCCTGTCCGCAAGTATCTTAATTGACTTCTTTATTTCTCTTTCAACTCCCGGATAGTTTTTTCTGTCAAGGTTTTTTATTTTAACAGATGACATCGGGCAGAACATACAACCAATTCGATGATAGCCGTTATCATAAAGATTACAGTATTCTAATCCCCTTTCTCTGATAAACCTCCACACATCAGCATGAGTCCAATCAATTATAGGGGATAGTAATATCTTATCTTTCCCGTTTATGCAAAGAATCTGATTCTTGTTATCAATGTTGAATTGGTCAAGGGAGTTTGAATATTTATGTCCTGATATTTCCAATTCATTTCTCTTTGCTCTTTTGCTGCTTTCTGCTTTCCTTATTCCAAGTATAGTAACTGTTCCTGCTCCGGATTGCTCTTTTAGATACTTACAACAGAATCTCGCAAGTGCTGTCGGTAATACTTGTTGTTTAACTATCAGTTTATAAAAGTTTATCTCAGGACGTTCCAATATTACATCAGGATAGTTCTTTCGGACAAACTTCATAACCTCTGGCGGGTCGATGGTCGTAACCTGCATAACGGGACGGAACTTAACCCCCGCCATTTTACAGAGTTCATAAATGACTTGTGAATCCTTGCCTCCTGAAAAAGCTAAATGGAAACCATAGTCCTGATACTTTAAAGCAAGGGATTCCGCTTTCTGAATTGTCTCTATCGCTTTGTCAATCTTATTCATCCCTGTCTATTTTAAACTCATGCCCGTCGACGCATTCATAATTTCCAGGCTCCTCGGAACGTGCTAACGAGTAGTCGACATAGACCGTTTCTCGTCCTTCCGGTTCAGGGATAACTAACCGGCTGATGCGGTAGACTTCGGTGCTGCCGCATTCGGGACACTTAATTTTCATCTCTCAATTTTTTAAGTTTGTCAGCCAATATCTTTAACTCCGGCAGGTGTTTCTTTTTGAACTCTGCGTAGCTTAGTATCCGTTCAAGGATGGCTATCTGCTTTGATTTGTTGTCTTTC
>JAAZCB010000752.1 GCA_012513545.1 Clostridiaceae bacterium | reverse complement strand
GTTATGGGGCATTAAAAAACAGCTACCAATCAAATAATTGGAACAATGAAAATTCGAGAGTTAAGATTAAAGAATTATAGGTCATTTGAAGATTGTACAATTCATTTTGAGGATTATTATACTGCGATTTGTGGGAAAAATAATTCTGGAAAATCAAATATAATTAGAGCCATTATTAATACACTAGATAGAAGTCGATATTATGACCGTTTTAATTATTCTTCAGACTATCCTGTTTGGAAGCAAAGTAGTAAAGAAGAAACCATTGAGATTTGTACAAAGCTATTCCTCGATAAGGAAGCTGATTATGGATTATTAAAATTTATTGGATATTTCTTGTCAGAATCAAAGAAAGAGGATGTCGAAATTGATATAGTTGACACTATTATTCAAATTAATTTCAAACTTGGTTACAAAGAGGCAAAATCTGAAATTATAGTTAATGATAAACTCATTGACAATAAATACAAAGTAGCTGAAATCTTAAGAAGAATCCATTTTGCGCCAGTTATCTCATTTCATAATTCAACACAAACGGGTAGACCTTATCGCCGAAGTAGTCATGGATATTTAGAAAACTTGAGTTCAAAGTCTAAAGAGGCTGTAGATAATCGTATTAAGCAAATAAATAATGAACTCTCAAAAGCTCTTCAGAAACATAAATCAGAACTTCAATCCATTATTGGAAGGCTACAAGAAAAATATGAAGTTGGATTAACATTTAGTGGTATAGATATTGATTTTGAGCGCATCCCATATGAGATATCTTTAGGAGAAAAAAGCTTTGATTTACCTTTAGATGATTGGGGAAGTGGAACAAAGAATCGAACTTTAATACTTAGTAGTATCTTTGATGCAAAGAATCAAATTGGAGAAGAAGAGTCAAATAGAATTACTCCAATCGTAGTAATTGAGGAACCAGAATCCTTCTTACATCCTTCTGCACAGGCCGAGTTTGGTAGAGTTCTCCAAGACTTGAGTCAAGAACTTGAAATACAAGTGGTAGCAACAACTCATAGCCCATATTTATTAAGCCATCATAACCCAAAATCCAACCTTTTATTAAACCGTAAGAAGTATAGAAATAAAGCTAGAGAATCTTATATTGAGAGTGTAGATTCAGAGAATTGGCGAAAACCTTTTGAATTAGCTCTTGGAATGGTTGGGCCTGAATTTGAAAGTTTGAAGGAAGCATTCTTTAGTAACGAAAATAGCATAATACTAGTCGAAGGAAAACTTGATGTCGAATATTTTGAAATTCTTCGAAATAAAAAACATGGTGAGAATACATTAAAATTTAAAGGTGAATTCTATCCATATGGAGGTTTTGGCTTTCTAAATAATCCAGTATTGCTTAAATTCATGAAAGATAGATTTAATAATTTTTGTGTCACTTTGGATTTGGACGCAATCACACAAGTAAAAAAGAGCTTTGACACAGCTGGATATAAGAAAAATACGGATTATTTTACTGTTGGAATTGATAAGCCAGGATATAGATTTATTGAGGGACTTATCCCTGATTTTATTAGAAGTAAAGTTAACGCTTCAAATCCTGAATTAATTTTTGCACTTCAATCAGAAAGTAAAGAGGAGCGAAAAAGTGCTAAAGACCGATTAAAAGAAATGTATCTAACAGAATTTAAAAAAGATATGAAATATACAGAAAAGTATTTCGGAGAATTTTATAAACTGACTAAAATGTTAAATAAGGTACTAAAATAACGCCCCACAACATCGTATATAAAACATTTGGCAGTCAGTGTGTTATCGAGCTTTTCAGCCCGTATCAAAAGTAGTTGTAACTTGACAGGAAAGTGCTTCGAAATGCCAAACGTTTCATATACGTGACCGTT
>JAAZCB010000751.1 GCA_012513545.1 Clostridiaceae bacterium | reverse complement strand
TATGCAATGTTCTTTCCATAATATGGTTCACGATAATTAAATGCACCCTTCGTTAAACTTAACTCTTAGCTGAATTCAACTTTTCGGCTTATAGGATTGTAAGAGTTCCTGGTGCTCATAAATTAATGGATAATATTGTATATCCATCTACTCCAACATTGGCATAAAACCAGAAAGACAGCTTTTGTTTTCTTGACACACTCTTATTTAAATTCTATAATTTATGTAAAGAAGGAGGTGCATATATGGAGGTAAAGCAGCTTTGTGACAAGATTAGGTCTAATATTTCAACGGTAATAGTTGGGAAAGAAGACACAATAGATCTTATGTTAGTTTCGCTTTTATGCGGTGGTCATGTCTTACTTGAAGATGTTCCCGGGATGGGAAAAACAATGCTGGCAAAATGTCTGGCAAAATCGATAGCTTGTAGTTTTGGTAGGATTCAGTTTACACCTGACCTTTTACCGTCTGATATAATGGGAATAAATTATTTTAATCAAAAAATATGTGAGTTTGAATTCAGACCCGGTCCCATATTTACCAATATCCTTTTAGCAGATGAAATAAACAGGGCTACACCAAGAACCCAGTCAAGTCTTTTGGAATGCATGGAAGAAAATCAGGTTACAGTTGACGGATATACACAAAAGCTCTCTGCTCCCTTCCTGGTTATAGCAACTCAGAATCCGGTCGAAATTCAGGGAACTTTCCCTTTACCGGAAGCGCAACTCGACAGATTTTTATTGAGATTGAAAGTTGGATATCCCTCTACCCATGAGAGCAGAAAACTTCTGGATCGCTTTGAGGAAAGCAGTCCCTTTGGCACAATCGGAAGCGTTACCGATGCAACAGAGATTACAGAAGCGCAAAATTCCATTAATAAAATAAAAATCAGTGGAGTGGTTAAAGACTATATAGTAGACATTACGGAAGCAACGAGAAACAATGAAAAAATTGTTTTAGGTATCAGCCCAAGAGGAAGTCTTGCCCTGATGAAAGCTTCCAGGGCTTATGCAGCCCTTCAGGGACGTGATTTTGTTACCCCTGACGATGTTAAATACGTGTCTGTACCTGTTCTTTCTCACAGAATTATATTAAAAGGTTATGCAATGTCACAGGATTCAAAAGCTTCAGAAAATATAATTTCACAAATTCTTCAGACGACCAGGGTACCTGTTGAAGAGTTTTAACAAGGAGTTTTTATGGAAATTCTGGCTCTAATTACAATGGCATTGTTTTTCATTTTTTGTCAAGAGTATATTTTGGTGAAGTATCTTCTTCACAAACTTGACTATTCCTGTAAGTTCAGTGTTACTAAAGCCTATGAGGGTGATAACATATTCTTTGAAGAAGTAATTCATAATAAGAAAATCATACCTGTTCCGTGGATTAAGGCTGAAATATACACTTCAAGGTGGCTTGAGTTTGCAAATAAGGATATTGTTACAGCCCAGGAAAGCCGATTTATTACAAGTAATTTTTATTTAAGAAGTTATCAGAAGACTACAAGGCGCTGGAAAGTAAAGTGCTTAAAGCGTGGTGTCTATGATATTGATAAAGTAACACTTGTTGGTGGAGACTTACTGGGAATATTCCCTTCCACATCTTCCGTTTTAAGTACAAGTGCAGAATTACTTGTTTATCCTGCAACCATAAGGCTGGAAAAAAGCTTTGTACCTGCGAGTCGCTTTTTGGGAGATACAATTGTTAAGAGATGGATAATCGATGACCCTTTCATATTTGCAGGTACGAGGCAATACACCCCGGGAGACGCCTTAAATCAGATTCACTGGAAGGCAACGGCAAAGCAAGGCAGTCTTATGGTAAGAAAGAATGATTTTACAACCCACTTAAGGCTTGCAATAATTCTGAATATCCAATCCCAGGACAGCGAACCGGATGATGTCGTATACAAAGAGTATATTGAATTTGGTATAAAGGCTGCAGCAACTATTCTGGATAAGTCAAGGCAGGAAGGTTTATCGGTAAGATTCGCTTCAAATGGCAGCACTGTAGGTGGTACAGAGAAAGTAATATTTACAAAGGAAGCTAACAGTAAAGAACATATCAATGACCTTATGGAGACTGTTTCAAAGCTCAGACTGAAAAAAAATCAGGAATTTGAGTCCTTTTTGGAGGAAATATCCCGGCATTATGAAAACACTGAAGTAATAATAATGACGTCATATCTGACCGATAAAATATGTGAAATTATTAGTGGAATCAAGCGTGTTAATAATTCTGTCTCCATTATCGGATTAAATGCCATCAATATATCCGGTACACAAAAAGGTTATGATGGTTTAGATATTTATATTCCACGTTTTAGCCAAGGAGAGTTGCGTAAATGAATGAAAAAATCAGAATAACAATACTGAAAATTTTATCTTATATATCGTTGCTATTGGGTTTTTATCCAATATTTAAAATCATTAAAGTTAGTTTATTGGGGAAAAGTCCGGTATTTTCCGAAGTGTTATTTTATATTGTGATTACTGTATTTATTCATTTTTCTGTCAGATTAATTATGAGAAAAATCAATGATGAGTGGAATCTGTTGTTGGCTCATTTTGTGCTGATACTTCCGGCAGCAGTCACTGCAATCTGTTATTATAGGCAGGGTATGGCCGTAATGTTGTTTGAAACCTTTGTTTCTGCGATATTTGGGTTTATAATTGTTCGGGCATATTTTAAAGAATATTACAAGTCTGTAGAAAGTATAAAAGTATATATCGCAGTGTTTGTAATGATTCCGGCTTTTACTGTCTCCACTTTTTTTGAACCCTGCATGTATTTGAAGAAATCCTTTTTCATAATAGCATATATTTACCTGTTTTTAGTTTTGATAATAAGGAATCAAAGCAATATAGACAACGTTTTCAATAAAAGATTCGATAAGTCTTCAGGGCTTCCGGTAAAAATCAGAGAATATAATACATATAATGTAATGGCGATTTTTGCTTTTTTGCTCCTGTTCTTTAATGCAAAGAATGTTGTTGTTTTCATTTTCAAATTGATTGGTTTAGCACTAACTTATGTAATCAGTCTGATTTTAGTAATTACATCATTTTTTATGTTCAGGGAAGGCACCGGAGAATTTGAAATGAATACTCAGGTAAGTGATATTCTGGCAAACAGCCAGGATAGCATTATTATCGACATAATTATTGCAGCATTGGCAGCTTTGGCAGCATATAAGCTGATACCTGCAATTGCTGCACTATTATCAAATTTATTCAAGTTACTCATTAAGTATATATTTCATGTACAAGAAGAAAAAGCACCTGAGCTTGAGTATTATACAGATACTGTCGAAATAGTTGTTCCCTCAAGGAATAAAGGAAAAGAGGAACGAGGAAGAAGAAAAATAAGCATTAAATCGGCTCTTAAGCTGGCGGAACAAATTAAAAATCCACAGGAGAAAATGAAATATTTATATGGCATTATATTAAAATCAATGAGTTTGAAAGGAATAACCGTCGAAAAATTCGATACAACCGGGGAAATATGCAAAAAAACTGATGCAACCGGAGAATTTGGGCATCAGTTCAGAAAAATAACGATTATATATGACAAAGTCAAGTATGGTGAACAACTTCCTGCCCAAGAGGACATTTCCGATACTGTTGAAATGGTCCGGAAATTGTCCAAAGGCGAAATTTAAGTAATCATCTTACTTTCTCAATCTGTTTATACTTTTTCTTTATAACCTGGTTTATTATTGTAATTTTATTCCAAGCACTATTTTCCTTCAGTTTCAATCTCTACATCTACATTGAAATTGGGGACAAGAAAATCGTCTTTATTCTGAATTTCAATTTCAACAGGTACACTCGTTTCTTCATTCTTCTCTATTGCATTACCCAGGATATTCACTACTATTCCCTTATATTCTTTAGATTTATCAGCAATGGGTATTATGGTTGCATTTGCACCTACTTTTACATCCTTAATGAATTCTTCATCTACATTGGCCTTAATAAAGATACTGTCCGTATCAAGAATACTTAAAACCTTCTTTGACCCATTAACTAAATCACCTTCCACATAACCCAAATTATAAATTACACCATTTACCACATCTGAAACAATATTTTTTTCACTTATGTAACTCTTGTTTAGTTTGCTCTTCATGATATTAATATCAGCCTCAATCCCTGATATTTTATTTTTTAGTAAATCTATACTGTTCAATCCGCTTGTATTATTCATCTTTTGGTTTAGCATAGACTGAAGTTCATCAATTTCCTTTTGTTTGTTATGCCTTGCAATTTTAAGAGCTACTTCTGCATCTTCGAGAGCCTTTTTCTGCTTGTCAACGTCTTCCTTAAAATCTTCAAAATCATTCCGCGTTATAATGCCAAGATCAAGCAGTGAACTTTTTTTCTCCAAATTCTCCAACGCCTTGTTGTATGAATCCTTCGCAAACTTCATATCATTTACAAGTTTCATTAATTCCGGATCAGTATTATTATCTAAATGTCGCTTATTATCTGATATACTCTTTTTTATATCGTCTACATCTGCCTGATATTTTGAAAGCTCCAGTTTAGCAGAATTAAGCTCATATTCCTTGTCTCTTATTTGCTTATTAAACTGGGATAAATCCAGTGAAACTAGTAAATCACCCTTCTTGACGCAACTTCCATCTTTTATATGTATTTTTTCTACTATAGCAGGATAATCAACAAATATATTCTTTATATTTCTTACATCTACCGTACCAATGGCTTCTACTTTAGTATTAATTTCAATATTTGAAGAAGCAGGAATAACTATATTTTGCTCCTCTTTTTCTGCACAAGCTGCACTTAGCAAAAGTATAATTGTAACAGCAACAGCTTTTCCAAACCTTTTCATAGCCAACACACCTCTCTTTACTTAATAAAAATTTCATACCATAGTAAATCTAATAAATAATCCTTTCACCAATGCCTTAGTATTCTCAAATCAGCTAATATTCCCTGTGACATCGAAAAATAATTTGTTTAATGCAGCCTTCCACATCAGCAGTAACCGTTTAGTTGTTTCTTCCGCTTAACACGTTTCTATTTATTTTTCCGTTTTGCGTCAGAGGCATCTCCTCAATAGCAACAAATTCAGCAGGAATCATGTATTCTGGAAGCCTTTTTTGCATAAATGACTTTAATTCATCATGACACACCTTATCGTTATACACAACATATGCACTTAGCACCATCATACCTTGTGAATCTGTCTTTACAATAACTGCTGCTGATCTGACAAGCTGGGATAATAAAATACAATTCTCGATTTCTTCAAGTTCTATCCTATAACCGCGAATTTTAACCTGATTATCCTTCCTGCCAAGACATTCTATTTC
>JAAZCB010000072.1 GCA_012513545.1 Clostridiaceae bacterium | reverse complement strand
CCGGCTCTCCTGTTCCCGGCTCCCCTGTTCCCGGCTCTCCTGTTCCCGGCTCCCCTGTTCCCGGCTCACCTGTTCCCGGCTCACCTGTTCCTGGTTCCTCTGTTCCTGGATTCACAACCCCAAAGTACACTTCACATGGCCTTATAACGGTAAAATCACTATTGTTAAAGTTATTTATCTCACTTTGCTCGACTTCAACTTTCGCATAAATTCTTGCTCTGCTTGATATCTGTTCATCACTTGCTTCAAGGTCAAATACTACCCTTTTTTCAGAAAAGATATCCAAGTTATCAATTTCTTTAGTACTGATTATATCTTTAAATTCCTTATCTGTTGCTAAAAATACTTTTGCATTTTTTATACTGCTATATCCAATGTTCTTCACATCAACATAAACAAAACCTGTGTTTTTTGTATAAAGCTCATTATAGACTCCGGTTATCTCCAAATCGGTGTATGATTGTTCCAATTGTGCAGTGTTATTTGATGTATTGCTATCGCTATTGGATTCCACAACTGCTCTAAGAGTAAATCCGGTATAATTGCCAGGAACTACCCAATCGAAGCTTACCAGTTTCTTATCACCATTACTTAATTGCAAGTCAGGCAATTCTTTTTGATCTATTAGCTTTTCGCCCTCATACAGGGAAACTTTCATACCTTTCGTACTTAAGTCGCCTACATTCTCAACAGCAGCTATTACAGTCGCACTATCACCAGGCATTGGACTACCATCTTCAAAATATAAACCATCCTTTGAAATAGCCAGGTCAACCTTTCGTACATATATAGTTGAGGTCAATGAAGTACTGTCTTTATAATATGCGTTATCTTCATTAAGCTTATATATGTTTTTATTATATACAACCATAACTGAGTCTTCCAAACCTGCCAATGCAAGGTTTTTAGGTATCTCCATGGAGTTCATATTTATCTCCATACCTGGTGTCCAAGTCGAACTCGACTCTTCATAAGTACTTACATAAACTCTTTGTTCCCCTGCCTTTGCCTTTGTCCAGGCTAAAGCAATACCCTCATCAGTATTTGCAGCACTAAGCTCTAAAATGTCTTCAGCCTGTTCTGAATTGACTACTATTTGAGCTTTATCCGGCGTTTTCAGAGAAGACTTATATATTACTTTGTTGTTTTGCCAGAACACTACCGGCTCATTGTTTTCAACAGCTATTGACGGATGACTGTCCTGATACATGTTGTCTAACACCTCTTTAGGCACTGACCAATTCTCTCCATCAAAGCTTGTAACGTAAAGCTTATAAAGTCCGTCCTCAGAGTAAGCATCTGTAACAAAAACATAATATGCTTTATCGCCGGACAAATACAAATCACTTTCATATACATTTGAAACATCTGTTAGAAAAGCCTTAGGCTCTGTCCAGCCAGCGCCATTGTTGTATACATAATATAAATTGTCAGGCGAAAGCTTATTCCCAATTGCTTTTCCGTCCCTGTTATTTACCCACGTTGCCAGTACCTTGCCGTTTTTTGCTGCAATCTTAGGCAGCTTATTTGCTCCTTCTGTCTTATTGGTTAATACCTTGTTCCAGCTATTTGTTGCTGCATTATACTGTGCAACAGTAATACCCATTTTGCACAAAACGTTTTTAGTAATATCATCCTCTGACGAGCTTTCTATTTCTCCAATTTCTTCTGTCATATCAAGCCATGATGCATAAATATCCTTACCATCTGCAGCTATATCAGGGAATGCGTCTCCAGTACCGTCATCCTCAATTTGTATCGGTTCAGACCATGTACCATCCTTATATATAGAAGAGGAAATTGTTGTTCGGTTGTTGTCACTCCTGTCGCTGTCATCTCCAATAAATACCATTATCAAATCGCCAAGTTCTTTGTCTATTGCAGCTATCTGAGCATCCGAATCAGGGTATGCATCATGTATTATCTCGTCTTTTCCTATCCATTTCTGGTTTTCCAAATAATCACGAGGTGCACTCTTAAAAATAATCTCTCCGTTATTCTCTTCACCTTCTGAAGTCAGCCCAGTTTCTGTGCTGCTATAATTAGATAACATTCTTAATAAATTCTTTTGCTTGATGCCATTATATAATATCCAGGTTTTTGGTTCTTCAAAATACTCTTCTTCTGAGAAAAACCAAAGATATCCGTAGTCATATCCAAACGACAAGGTAAGTGTCGTTCTCAAAGAAGGAATATTAATATCTAACAATCCCTTTACAAAAAGATCTCCTGAAAGAAGTCCGTATCCAACTTCAGCTCCAATAGCACCCTTTACTGACAGCCATACATTTGCTTCTATCTTTGCTATCAAATCCTCCAAGCTGTCTAACTTTGAGACATCTGGAATGCTTACTTCTACAATAAAGTTAATACCACCCTCGATTTCAACATAAGCATATCCGGAAAGCAACATTCCACCAAAATAAGCATCTAATGGTACTGAATACTTAAATTCAAGCTTTATAGTTACTCCGTTTTCCATTTTTATGTCCATGGACTCCAATTCCCATTTCAGAGTAACATCATTATATACAATATCTATAGATACATTTGCCTCTTTACTTGGTCTAATTCCAAAGTTTCCTTCCTTTTCTCCTTTTCCAACATCCAAATTGAATAATTCTCCGGAAAAACCAGTACCATCTTTTCCAGTAGTAGTATTCACTTTCAATCTAGCATTCTTAAAGTCATAATCCACATTCATCACTTGAACTGCTATGGTACTATTTGTAGTTGTTCCGTCTCCTAGCTGACCATATGTATTGTCGCCCCACGCCCATACTGTTCCATCATTTTTAACATGCAGGCTGTGATTTCCTCCTGCTGCCAGAACAACAGGTTCTATTTCATTAATTTTCACCTTAACAGGTTCTATTTCATTAATTTCCACCTCATAAGAACTATAGGTTTCTTCCGTAACTGAAAGTAATTCTGAATTAATAGAAGTTTCCATGCCACTATCTCCTGTAGCAGAAAAGACTACTGTATTCGACTGTGGGCTTTCCTTAACGTTTGGTAGCGTTGTTCTACTCACTGATGCATCCTTCGACTCACTTGACTGCGAATCAAGCAAGGGCATGGTTTATGGTTTCAGGTTTGCTTTCGTCAGTTTTCTCCTTGTCTTCAGGTGTTTCCAGTAATGGACTAATCATGGACACATTATTATAAGAATCTTCCATTCCATGAATCACCAGTACCTGTGAAACTTGTACAGTCAAAATTGCAACGATTAAAAGACTTGCCATAATAGCTTTGAATATTTTTCCCCTCACAGTTTCTCCTCCATTATTCTAAATTTAATCTCTATCTGAAAGCTTCAGGACATCGAGTCCCTCGCTTTTTCCCTCGCTCACTTCGTTCGAAAGAGGTTAAATAAAAAAAGCAACCAGCCTCTACAGACTGTTGCTTTTACTTCTTATTGCTTGATTACATCAAAAGAATAACAAACCTTTTATAGAAACTTGAAACACCTATTTTAATTTAACCTATTAATGTCTTTCCAGATTTAATCCGAATTCAATTGAGCTATTTCAATTGTATAAATATTTATTCAACCAACCTATATATTCAGCGAAATACATTTTACATTTCTAATTCTATTCTTTCGTGTAATCATATGCCTTGATCCGTTGCACTTGCAACACTTTATGAAAACTTTCGTGCGATCAATATAGTAGTTTGTAACGCATCATTTTGTGATCCGCATACCCTGATTTTACGCTTTAAGGACCACTAGATTGAAATCTTTATAATATAATATTACAAACTTATTTCACTCTTGTCAACATAATCACTTAACATTTTCATTATATCAAAAAGCTTAAATTCAATAGGTTGGGATGACCCTCTGATATTCTCTGCCGGTTTTCAGAAGTGCCCCCTTAAAATAAGGGGGCCGTAAAAACCTCATTATATATTTTCGCAAATAGCGGGGTACATAACATTTATGCGAGTTTATGTTGGTGTGTTTCCCAACGAAATCATCAATTTATCAAATAGTTTTTTATCAATTTCAATGGCTTGTAGACGACCACATTTTTGTAGCAATGACTTTGTAATATGTCCTTTACCAGCCCCAATTTCTATTACAAAATCATTATCCCCAATATTTGTAAGGCTTAAAAGACGTTCTATAATTTTTCTGCTCGTAAGATAGTTTTGTGAAACACTAATAGTTGGTTGTTCATTATTTTTTGGAACTCTTTTCTGTTTTCGCATTCTGTACGACCTCCTGTTATTTTTTATTGCACTGAATAACTATTTTTGGCAATAAAAAATGCAGACCAGAAGCCACAATGTGAGCTTTTGGTCTGCACAAATACGAGAAAAAAACATAACGCTAAAAGGCATAGCAAAAACTATTCCTTATAGCAAACTATGTCTACATTCGCAAAATTAGTACAACAAAAAAGCCCATCATTATAGATAGAATCTACTTTCTTATTGCCAGCTTATCTTAAACGCATGTAGGCTATACACATAGTTACGTTTCTCCTTAAATTCAAATTAGTACCAGTATAATACTTTAATCTGCAGGAGGTGTTTCAAGTGGACTTGCTGTTACGGATTCTTGCCCTGGAAAAACTGTAATCTTCCCGAGTATATACCTCCTAATCAGAGAATAGTCTATAGAGTTTACTTTACCGTCACTGTTTACGTCAGCATTCGACAGAGATAATCCGTTAAGAATGTTTATACAAAGTATATGCCTTCTTAATAAAGCATCATCAGTAGAATTAATCTTTCCGTCATTGTTTATATCACCTTTAATCCCAGTAACCAAAGGATTTGGATTCTCAATGGCAAGCTCCATTTCAGTAACCTCCGCTTTACCACCGCTTTGAAATCCTTCAACCAGTAAAGAGACATTATACAGTTTTCCAAGCTTCATTCCTAAAGCTTCCCACTCTTTGAAGTGCTCACTAACTGTAATTGTGCCACTGGTTCTTTTAGTAGTCCTGATACTATAATACCTCTGGTATGGAGAGCCAACAATGCCAATTCCGTACGGCATTAGTTCCTGATAAATTTCATACGAACCTCCATCAACAGTAATTGTTCCCATTCGTTTTGCTCTGCTTCCCGGCGGCTTAAATGTGCCGTAGCTATCAATAATGTAATATTCCGCCAGTGAGTTTTTTGTCCACCCATAGACTCCCAGGTATGAGATACCTTCAGGCTGGTAATTGCAGGCGTAAGAAATTGAAATATTTCCATAATCCTGGTATGTATTAGTAGAGCTGAATTCCTTACCTGTACGGAATAATATATTGTTGATATTATTATCCCATGAGCAGCTGAACGTACCTCCTCCATTCAGTGTCATAGTCCCGTTCCCTGCGTTGTCTTTCCAGTATTCATAGTCATAGCCGTCATAGTTGCCGGTTTGATTTGAAGTAATAGTCATTGCTGCAGTTGCCTCAACTGCAAGAATGCTGAATAAGATGGTAAAACACATTAAGACTGATATCATTAACCTAATTCTTTGTTTCACGTTACTATCCCCCTCCCATAAGAACCAATTATTTAAATAGGTATAATTATGGTCCTTGTATACCCATTTTATATGCTTCTGGAATTTACGGGCACTTTCTCTTACCTTCATACATAATTGTATAATATTTCATACATATGTGTCAATTTAAATAAAACAGAGGTTTGAAACTTGTGGGGAGCAGGAAGTCAAATTGTTTTTTCCCCCTCTGTAAGAGGCTTACGAAGCCTTCCTTTCTTTTGGGGATGGAGAGGTATTTTCCTTCGGACTTGCTCTTAAATCCACCTTTATTGTGAGTTCCATATCGCCGCACCTTGGATTATTAACCCAATCAACCTGTGATTCAAGGACATTTGCCTTCTGAACTATAATTACGTTTACGGGTTCCCAGGCAAAGGTTGTGTTATTCATTCGGTACTCTCTTCCTACGTAGGTCTTGGTCTGTACACGGTCCATTTTGTCATAGATATACACTACCCTAATGATAACTTTGTCAGTTCAAGAGATATTACTGCGACTGCGCCAATCAGCATAAAATGTGGTAAATTCTCAATCGACCTGAATAACGATGCCAACGAACTGCTGCTTTCAAAAGTCTTAAAGGCAATGGCTGATGTTTACTGAAAGTGGTCTTACCTTTTCAAAATTCATAATTGCAGTTGGTCGTTCAGACCTGCGCCGTGGTATTGATGGT
>JAAZCB010000750.1 GCA_012513545.1 Clostridiaceae bacterium | reverse complement strand
TTTTTTTACATTCATACTGACTTCCCCCATAAAAATTCTCTTATCTAAATTCTATATAAAATTAGTGTTATTGTACATATATATATTCGAAAATCCTTTTAAGTTTAGAGGTGCTATATGTCTTTATCCTAAAAAAAGTTTATAATTTGTTTATTTTTTATTTACCTGAAATTTATAAGCAGCAGTTAGAATTAAAATATAGAGGAATATTCCCTAAAATTTTTTTATTTAAGGAGAGATATAAAATATGAGAAAAAATAAAAAGCTTATTATGCTTCTTTCCTTCTGTCTTGGTGCAGCAATATTCATTACAACTGCCTTTGCAGATGCTGTTTCCACTTCAGGATACGAACAGTTGAAAGATGCTTTTAAGCATACCACCAAAAGCCTCAGCAAGGATCTTGACAGTTTTACCTTAGAGGCCGCTTACTCATTAAAGGACAATAATAAGGTATTAGTGTCAATGAATGCAACATCAAAACATAGTATCAAAGACAACAGAAAAGAAGACATTTCAACTGCACAAACATCACAAATCAAGGAAACAAATTACTCCTTTACTGATGAAAAACGCAATATCAGCTATAATAGGAGTGAAGATACCTACTATGTTTACAACTATATGGAACCAAATGCGGACAGCGCAAAATTCGATGATCCCTTTGATTCCGAGCAATTTAAGGATGTGGAAAAAATTATTGATGCGCTTTTGGGCAACCTTCGGGACCATGTTATAGTATCGAAGAATCCGGATGGAAGCAAGGAATTCTCAGGAAGTATCAGTGATTCACAGATGCCGGCTCTTGTAAACGCTGTTTCAACCTACTTCTTCAAGCAGACTATAACTCCCGGACTTTCAAACAGCAAGGAAATTACCTTTCCGGAGCTTGTTAACGATATATTTATAAAAAGCGTTAGCGGAAGAGCAAGTGTAAATAATGACGGTATTATTGATAACCTCTTTGCTTCCTTTATCCTGTCCGGACAGGACAAAGACGGTAACGACCATGAGATTTCTCTTGAGGCTGTCTTTAAGGTTTTGAACATCAATGAGACCTCTGTTGAAAGTCCAGATCTTACCGACAAAAAGGTTGTAGAGAAAAAAGTTGATAACAGCTCCTGGGAAAGTGCTGTTACAGAGAAATATCTTGGTAAGTGGAAATGCGATATTGTACTTGATGATGCTGATAAGTTCGTAAAAATCGGTGAAAAATACGTTGAAATCACCTCAATTGATGACAAAAACGTATACGGAAGGTATTATGAAGTTATCCTCGATGAAAATTCCAGTCACGCAAAAAACAGGAAAGATTTTGAGTTTAAAGCCAAAATAGATGAGTATAGAGGCGGGAGTTTTGAAAGCACCAATTTAGGGGATAAGAAGGAGACCGGTTCAGTCTACTTCAACCCTGGTTTGATTTCATTCCATATTTCATATGTAGATTCCTTCCCCGAATACGTATACAACTCGGATTTCAGTAAGGTTTTTGAGGATTAATACATTTAAGGTGGCTGGCAGCTGTTTTTAGGCTGCCAGCCCTAAAAAATCAACTACTGCAGTGTTTACTGGAATACCAATTCAGGTTTAATCCAAGGAACACTCTGGTACTGGAGGTATATAAATGGAAAAGGTAATTGAAATTAGTAACCTGAACAAAATATACAAAAACGGCAGAGGTATATTTGACATTAATCTTGATATTTACAAGGGGGATGTTTTTGGCTTTCTTGGCCCTAATGGTGCCGGCAAGACAACTGCCATGAAGATAATGAGCGGGCTTTTGAAACCGGATAGTGGAGATGTAAAGATTAACGGGTACAGTACAATATATGATTTTGAAAAGGCCATGCAGAAGGTAGGCTGTATAATAGAAACAGTTGAGTCCTATACCTACCTTACTGCCTGCGAAAACCTAAAGCAATTCGGCAGGTTTTATGATAATGTTGACGAAAAAAGGATAGATGAAGTGCTTGAACTGACAGGCATTATAAAATTCAAGAATGAAAAGATCAAAAACTTTTCCCTCGGAATGAAACAAAGACTTGGAATAGCTTCAGCAATA
>JAAZCB010000749.1 GCA_012513545.1 Clostridiaceae bacterium | reverse complement strand
TGGTCAGCACCAGATGTGGGCGGCACAGTTCTACAAGTACTCGTCTCCAAGACAGTTCCTGTCATCCGGAGGTCTTGGGACAATGGGTTACGGGCTGGGTGCATGTATAGGTGCCCAATTGGGACAGCCTAAAAAGAAGGTTATAAATATTGCCGGTGACGGAAGCTTCAGGATGAACTGCAACGAGATTGCAACAGCAGTTGAATACAAGCTGCCTGTCATTATTGCAATTTTCAACAACCATGTACTCGGAATGGTCAGACAATGGCAGAACCTTTTCTATGATGGAAGATACTCTTCCACAACTATTGACAGGGGTACGGATTTTGTAGCCCTGGCTAAGGCATATGGAGCAATCGGGATAAATGTTACAAAGCCGGAAGAGGTTGATAAGGCTCTGAAGAAGGCTCTGGCCTCAGAGGATATCCCTGTTGTTATTAATTTCGAGATTGACAGGGATGACAAGGTTTTCCCGATAGTTCCACCAGGCGCTGCAATAAGTGAGCTTATTGAAGAGTAAATAAAGGAATCAAATAAAATAATTTGTAAAAAAAGAGGATATATATCAGTTGATTAAAGGCATTTGGCTTAGTTAACAACACAAGTCAAATGTCTTTTGTATGCGTGACAGGGGACGGTTCCTTGACACAAGAAACGGACGAGATGTAAAGTAAATGTTCTTAATTAACCATAAATATAAGTAGGGCGCAAAAGATGATATCAACGACCATAAAGCAAAATACCTATAACCTTCCTTGAAACCGAAAACTAAGACTGATGTCAGGCCCAGAAGCATTATTTACCTGGATGTGAAACAATTCCGGAGAATACAGTAACCTTCCAATACGTTAAACAGGCAGATTGACAAGGCAAATCGATACCCTCGGAACAACCGACACCTTCACCTATGATAACCAGGGAAGGCAGCTTACACACACCCGGCAGAAATCCGACGGCACACAGCCCATCACAACCTCAGTAAAATATTACAGGAACTTAAAACACAAGGTATAAGACAGACGGCACCGGAACCGCAGCAGGGACTTATGACAAATTGAACAGAGTAATAACAAACTTTTATTATTTATTACTTTATTTGATACTGATAAAATGCTAAAATTAGTAAAGTTAGTAGTATTTATAATTGACATGCACACATTATTTATATAAAATGAAGCTGTTCATAATATGAACAAATTAATTCATATGTAATTCATATAAAGAGATAAGGATTCAACTTTATAAATAGATTATATGGAGGTCAGATAATGGAAGAACTAAGCTTGGTAGAAATTATTCGTATTTTGATTAAAGGGAGGCGTATTATATCCATAGTTACTTCCATTTGTTTATTAGTAACTGTGATTTTAGTTTTTTTTATGATGGATCCAGTATATGAGTCTCAGACCATGTTAATGATATCTCCAATTGCAAATACAGAAGTTAAAGAAGATGATAATAATTTTAGTGGTCTGGTTTCGACTTTGTCACGATATCCTCAGATGACAATAGATACTTACAGGGAGCAAGTAAAGGCACCCGTTGTATTGCAGTATTTGAGGAAAGAGCTTGATATGGAGGATCTTCCCTTGAGTGCTATTGCAAACAAAATAACTGTAAAAGCTATTGATAAGACAAATTTGATAACTATAGGTGTTAAAGATACGAACCCTGAGCAAGCTGCAAGAATGGCAAATTTAGTAAGTAATAAGTTTACGGAATTTGTTTCTAATACAAATAAAAAACAGGCGGAGAATTCTGCAAGGTTTATACAAGAGCAAATGGAAAAAGAAAAAATAAATATGGAAGAATCATCAAAAAAGCTTGA
>JAAZCB010000748.1 GCA_012513545.1 Clostridiaceae bacterium | reverse complement strand
TGCCGACGGATGATGCCAAAAATAATCAAACTCATCCTGCACCCACTTAACCGCCTCATCACTATCATCTTCCCATAGTATCTCATAATTTAATTTCCATGCTGAATATGTTTCGTTTACACTTCCAATGAAGGATGTTTTGCTGTTATCCGAAAGTGTAATAACTCCTGCTTTTCCATGGATCAATCCGAATACATCGTTGGGCAAAACCTTCACAATCAACTTTTTGCTTTTCAATAAATCGTATAGTTTTTTAAGTCTGGGTGAGTTATTTGAAAATTTTTGTTCCGGCTCACTTGCACACCATTCCTTCCGCAAAGCATTCGCAGCAGCAGTTGCAGTTATAACATCGTCTTTCTCAAGACATGAATTACATATAAGCCTCACTGTGCTAGATACCGATTCAATTTCCTCACCGGCAACTTCAAGAATTGAGGAACTAAAAAATCCTGCAATACGATCATAATTTATTGCATTCTTCAATTTCTCATGTAAAAAGGCTTTATCCAGACTTTTTGATCTCGATGAAAATCTATTTATCAAAATCTCACCCACTTATTTCTGCAATTTATCTTTCAACCTTTCTATTTCCCTCATTTCGAACTGTTGCAAAAAATGCAACAGTTCATCTTCTTTCTAATTAGCCCTCTTGTATTTGGCATATAATTATTTCAGAATCATTTTCCAGAAAAATAAACTCTAAATCATATCGTTTGAAACAAGTTCTTTAAGTATAGCGGCAGCCTTAGAGGCACTCATCCAGTGTTCCATGTTATAAATCGGCTCAAAGGTAGATATATAGTTTAAAAATTCACATATTCTATTTCGCATGTTCCAATATTCATCCAATTCACTCTTCAGCCAATTCTTACCTGACTGAGCATTATCCTCTTTATTCATTAGGTATAGTGCCATAAAGACATTCCTCAAAAGAGATGAAGCAAACCCAGTTTCACCGCCAATACTACGGTTTGCCCACTCATCAGGTGTTTTAAGTCTTGCCGTATTTGCCCTTGAGTTTTCCATTAAATCCTTGTATTCAGCGACCCCAAAGCCTCGTGCAAGTTCCTGATAGTTTGAAAGCTGGTAACTGTTATTTTTTTCAACTTCCAAACCTTTTATATAAAACCTTTCATCCGGGGCAAGTGATTTCCAGATGAAATTGTCAAATTCATAAGGAATCAATTGGTCATATGCAATTCTTGTTGCCGATTCAATAAGCTTTGCAACCGGTGAAAGTTCGCCTTTTTTTCTATCTCTTGACAACTCATAAGCTACATCAATATCCTCAATACGCTTTACAGAGGTCAATACTTTTAATGCAGCTGCATATGCCGCTAAAATGTAGTCGGCATCCGAGAAGTTCGGTTCCTCTTTGTCATCAAGCGTATGCATACTGTCAATCTGTCTTTTTACTTCTTCTTCTATGTCAGGATAAATTTCATCCAAATATGCTGTTTGGGTTGACGTTTGTTTTCGCAAAACCAACAGCACCGTACCTTTTACATAGTTCCCATCTTTTAAACCGCTGGCTTCTGTTTCTGTAGCAATATTCCATGCTGCTACTACTTGCAAACCGGCAGACCACACTATTAAAGCCAAATCTGCCCACACACTTACATCCTGATGTGTAAACATGATGATTTGCAAACCATTGTCAGGCATGTTCTTTGCAAGGTTTGAATAAATTTCCACCATACTTTGCTTGAATGATTGTTCTCTACCTTTTACAGCAAGTATTCTTTTACTATCTGTATACCACTCAGGGAATGCTTTTTTGAGCAATTTTTTATCCCATGCAAGGAAAAATTCAGAAAGCTCGTGGTAGTTAACCGCATCAGCATATGGCGGATCTGTTACCCATAGATCAGAAATATTTGTAATAATGCGGGCATCTATAAGATTAATTTCTATATTTGAGTTTACACTTGAATTATTAATTGTAAAAAACCAATACGTAGATATATTTACCATATCTTTGCTTCCATAATTTAAAAAAGTATTAAATGCTTGATTATAAAAAGTTTGACTTAAATTTTCATTTACAC
>JAAZCB010000747.1 GCA_012513545.1 Clostridiaceae bacterium | reverse complement strand
TTGGAATTTTAATAATACTTTTAGGTGTATTAATGGGATTAACAATCCGCTTCAAACAAATGTCACTTTTCACCGGAATATTGATGTTCGCTCTTACAGCAGCAGGAGCCGGGCTATTCCTCAAATCCATATTTGGAAAAAACAATTAGAAATTAAACATTTCATATATCAAAAAAGCTTACAGATCAGTTCTGTAAGCTTTTTATTAGGGCCATTTCCCGAAGGGAAATCCGGCAAAGAGCGAGGGACTCGATGTCCCGGAGTTCTTACCAAAAAAAATATCAATCCTGTTTGGCACCACAACCACTGCAGAACTTTGCTCCGGCTGCAAGCTTGGCACCACAACCACTGCAGAACTTAGCAGCATCAGAGCTTGATGCATCAGCTCTTGTAACCTTAGTACCACAACTGCTGCAAAAGTTCATATTATCGGCTACAGGCTTTTTGCAGCCAGAGCAGATTATTGTACCAACTGTTCTTGCCTCATTACCGCTGTCTTGCGAAATAGCCTTGGACATCTGCTTCATCATTTCCATGCCCATTGCCATCCCTGCACCTGCCTGAGCCATTCCGGACATACCATTTCCAGGATTATTGGTCATTGCATCAACCATACCAATATCTCTGTATCTTCCTACATCCCCTACCATTTCATTCGAAGCATTCTTCTCAATCATTTTTTGAATCTGTTCAGGGTAATTAAAGCTTGATACGTTGAAGTCGGTAACTGTTAAACCAATTTTAATAAGTTCCATATCAAGGTCTACCTTTATTCCCTTTGAAATATCATAGGCGTTTGCCTGTAAATTAAAGAGATCCTTACCCTCTTTGGAAATCCATTTCATTAGCAGCTGATCCAGCAGACCGATAGTACGGTCCTTAACATCATCGACCGTAAACACTTGTTTTACACCTGCAATTTTATCAATAAGCACAAGGTAATCGTCTATCTTTACACTAAAGCTCCCAAAGCTCCGTATCGGAATGCCTCCAGGCATCCTTGGAGTTGGTATGTTAATCGCATTCTTAGTTCCCCATTTGATGAGAAATTCCTTGGTGTTTACAAACAGTACTTCCCCTCGGAGTCCACTGTTAAACCCGAATTTAAATCCTTTAAGGGTACTAAGAAACGGAATAATCTGTGTTTCTATCTCATAATTGCCCTCGTCCTTAAAAATTCCCTCTATCTTGCCATTATAGAGGAATATTGCATCCTGTCCCGGTTTTATTACAAGTCTGCTTCCTTTTTTTATTTCATTATTGCGCCACTTCCAGAATAAAACATCATCCCTTGTTTCATTCCACTCAATCACGTTTAAAAATTGATTACTAAAAAGACCCATATATTATCACCCTCTTATAATAATTTATTTATAGAACATAAAGATTCGCAGCGCTGCATGTCTCTATTGTCTTGCTGTATATCATATAACTATTATACAATAAGCCCGGTTCTGAGGAACCCTGGAGATTTCCACTGAAATAGAGGTATGCAATTACTGCCGCTATCCCTAGAAGTATAAGCAATGCAATCTTCACAGGGCTTAAAGGCGACTGGCCTGATACCCGTCCATTCTGACCATTGATCATGTACCTGTATTTCTTGCCGTTGTAATCATACTGCGCAGTCCACACGGGGAGCAATACATGTTTATATGTCACATTGCTGTAACGTGTATCAATTCTGATATTACGCACCTCATCATACCTCTTGAGCACCATGCTCCGTACATCATCTGTCAGGGCATCCTTCATCTTTCCTTTGGCAGCCTCAAAGCATTCCACAACACCTATACTGTATCTTTCGGCTGTATACCCGGAAATATACTGTGGTTTGTATGGTTCAAGCTCCTTGGTGTTAAACGGCTCAATCTTCCTCATCAATGTCTCGTTAAAGTTTTTAGAAGCATTCACCTGCACATCATCGAAAAACCTTTTAAATCTGCCGCTAACACGGTACCAGCGGACTTTTCGTTCTTTTACTTTTTTACCGTCCCGCTCCACTGTCACATAATAAACCTCTCCACCTTCTGCAGTATAGGAATTGTCAGTATCAGAATCATATGTCCAATAGGGCACGTACACGGATTTGAGCTTATCGCTCTGGTAAAGCTTTTTTAATTTTCCAGGTGCAAGCCATCTTGAGCGTATCCATTTATCAAACAGTTCTCTGGTTTTATTCTTATCTACTTTAAAGGGAAGTATACCCTCAGGTCTTATACCGGCTGACTGTTTACTGTCGAGGACATGAGAAGACCCACAGTAACTGCAATATAAAGCCGTCTGGTCCTTTTCAACCACACTTTCTGCTCCACAGCTTTCACACTTAATTACACTGACCTCATCATTCCACGTTGAATTCGCTTCCCTGTTCGCAACATCATTAAAGTCATATTCCTTTATAAGTGATCTATCCTCCTGGATATCCAGTTCAGTTTGACAATAAGGGCATTTAAGCTTCTGGGCTGCTATGTCAAACTCCATATTTCCGCCGCAGCCCGAACACAAATAAACTTCAGAACTATCTTCATGCTTTTTGGATGCCTCGTTTTCCATTATAGGCAATACCTCCT
>JAAZCB010000746.1 GCA_012513545.1 Clostridiaceae bacterium | reverse complement strand
TTAATGTATAATAAATGAATAAATATCAGGAGGATTTAATAAATAACTATGGAAACAATTATTAAAAAAGCTGAAATATTGATAGAAGCACTTCCATATATACAAAAGCTTTTCGGAAAAACCGTTGTTATCAAGTACGGTGGAAATGCAATGATCAACGAAGAGCTAAAGACTTCTGTCATGGAAGACATCACGCTTCTTAAGTATATTGGAATGAATCCTGTTGTTGTCCACGGTGGTGGACCGGATATCAACAAAGCACTTGACAAGTTTGATATAAAAAGTGAATTCATAAACGGGTTGAGAGTAACCGACAAAAGCACTATGGAAGTTGCCCAGATGGTGCTTGTCGGAAAAACCAACAAGGAAATTGTTTCGCTGATAAATCAATTAGGAGGCAAGGCTATCGGCTTAAGCGGTATTGACGGGAAACTGATTCAGTGTGAACAATACAAAACAGTCGTGAGCGGAAAGGAAACTGATTTGGGCTACGTAGGGAAAATAGTCAAAATTAATTCAAAGTTGATAGAATTGATAGCTCAAGACGAATATATTCCCATAATTGCCCCGATAGGTACCGGCAGCGATGGTCAAAGCTACAATATAAATGCCGATACTGTTGCAGGAGAAGTAGCAGCAACTCTCAAGGCCGAAAAATTGATGCTGTTAACCGATGTAGAGGGTATAAAAATGAGCAGGGACAGCAAAGAAATAATTCCAGCATTAACTACTGAAGAAACTCTTGATCTTATAAACAGGAAAGTAATTGACGGAGGCATGATCCCAAAGGTATTAGGTTGTATAGATGCTCTCGAAAAGGGTGTCGGCAGAACACATATTGTTGACGGAAGGATTCCTCACTGTCTGCTTCTTGAGATTTTTACCAATAAAGGTATCGGTACAATGATAATGAAAGACTGAGTGTTTATAAAAGAAATAATACGTTGTATTTTGTTGAATTGGAAAAATTTTTGGAATCTTTTGAAGGATTTTTGAAAATAATAAAGAATATATCAAGTGACAAATAATACCGGGTACCTTCGACATTTTTGACAGCTATTCATAATAAATTATCCGTATTGTATTTTACTTGCTCTAGTTCTATTCTTAAATACACTTTTATAAACAAATTATCTGCCGGGAGGATTGATTATTTTGGGAAAGGATCTGATTTCAAAGGTATTAACAGAAGGCGCTATTGTTAGTACCAGATTAGCTGCAAGCAATATCTGGCTTCAAAATATCATATACAGGTCTAATAACCATAAAGTGTCCATTTCACTTTTAAATGAATATCTTGAAAATATAATTATGGTCGGTCATCCTATAGTACTCAAGCATACAAGTGAGTGGAACGAAATCCTGTTCGAAAGTGAAATAGTTGAGATTCATCCCGATTTTCCAAGTCATGTAAAAGTGAATATTACAGGTATAAAGGAACAAAAAAACATCAGAGCTTTCCCCAGATATGATGTTTATCTTGCCTCGAATGTTACAGCAGGCGAGTATGTAAATGACAGTTTTGCAATAATACATAATATCAGTCTTGTGGGTGTGGCTTTCTACAGTAGGGTAGATTTACATCCTGAAGAAGACAATGTGAAGATTACTATGTACCTGACTAACAACAGAACGGTAAGTGCTGTTGGAAAAATCAACCGGAAAGTTCCTCATACCGACTTTATTGAGTACGGCTTTCAATTTACCAAGATGCATGAAGATAATAATAATACATTGTCCTCTTATTTTGGTCTGCTTGAAATTGACCGCACCAGCCTCAGAGAAGAATATATAAATTGTATTAAAAAGCATATGTAAACCCTATGTCTTCTGGCATTATCGGGTATTTAGGCTATCTCGGCATAAAATAATAACCGGTTCAGGTTGGAAATGAACTCCTTGCTTGGAAGATCAGCCTTTATTAACATGCCATTAAACCTTGTTAAATAAATCGTCAATTATTATCTCTTAAATTTGTTTTGCCTATCACAGTTTGATTTTCCATGCCTTATGCCAATTCAAAATCTCATTAGTCTTATCCATCGATTTACCTGAAATAATACCTAAGCAGCGAATCATAACCGATTTAATTTCCAAGATCAACAATATTTATTTTTTGAATGTTGCATTTTTATACATTTTTATGTATAATTATAAATATATTATTTCCTGGAGGTGTAACATATGAATTTAAATGAGATAATTGAACTTGATAAAAAATATTTTATGAATACATTTG
>JAAZCB010000745.1 GCA_012513545.1 Clostridiaceae bacterium | reverse complement strand
TAGCTCCTGAACGCTAAGAAGCTCTGTCATGGAGGCCAGTTTTTCATTAAAGATTTTGTCAGGGATAGAGTATATGGCCTTGTTTAAATAAAAAGCATCAATAGGTGGTATATCCCATAATAGCTGAGATTTTTGACCAAATACAGCACCTATATGAGCCACATACTTTTTTCTGTCCTTCCAGGGAGTATACCCCATAATATCAACTTTTCCGCTGGTAGGAAAAAGAATTCCCGTCAAAATCTTAAGGGTTGTGGATTTACCTGCTCCGTTTGGTCCTAAGAAACCTACCAGCTCACCTTTTTTTATGCTGAAGGAGATTCCTTTAACAGCTTCGACGGTTTTCATCTTTCTTGCAAAAAGGCTTAGGAAAGCTTCTTTAAAAGTATTTCCCCGTTCATATGACGTATAGGTTTTAGTAAGATTTTCAACATTAATTATCATAATTTAACCACCTGAACTAGTATATCTTGCTAACATTGTTTTCCAGAACAATAAGCTTGCAAATAGAAAAACAAAACTTGTAAGGACTGAATGAATAGTTCCTTCAGCCGGTTTACCCAATAAAACCGAAGCAGGCACAAAGCCAAGCATGGAAATAGGCAATACTGAGGTTATAATAGTCTGAAACAGCTTTGAAAAAATAGAAGCAGGATACATTCCAAAGTTGCTGATTGAAAAAAATATTTCATAAACTCTGTAATTGCCAACCCACACAATACCCAATCCCGCCAGTATAATTGCAAATCCGAACATTACCACCAGAGATACAAAGAAAATGGCAATAAACTTCAGCCATTCAGATATTCCTGGGAATGGGAGGTTTAATAGTGCTGCCGTAAAGAGTACCAAACCGCCCAGAAGTTTTCCAATATCCTCAGAATCAAAGCCTGTTATGATGGCCATGTGAAGTACCGACCTTGGTTTTATAAGCAAAAGGTCAAAGGTGCCTTCACGTACTCTGTCTATGGTATTCCAGACAATGCCAAAGAAAAACGGGAAGGCTATACCCCTAGATAAAAGGAATATACCCTGAATAAGCAGTACTTCATACATGCTCCAACCCGGAAGTGATGCACCATTTCTGTATATCAAATAAGTTACCAGGGGAGTCATGAATTCAACCAGAAGCATTATAAAGGTACTGATAAAAAAATCTGCCCGATAGGCCATTCTCACTGCCAGAGCGGTCTTTATTCCCTGAAAATGAATACGTATTGCCTCTATCATGCTCCCACCCCCGTAAACCTCTTTATGCCCAGAAACCATAAAAACTTATATATTAGGTACATAACTATTACATATAACGCCTGTAAGCCAACGATTTCAGGAATTGACATGCTGATGCCTGCAAGCTCATAGGAACCGATAAAGACTCTTATGGGGACATAGGCTATGAATTGAAAGGGTAGGAAGAAAAGTATATTCTGAAATAATTGCGGAAATAAAGTCAGTGGTACAAATGTTCCTGCACAAATATCCCTTATGACAAGGAAAGCTCTCCGAAGACCTTCAGTTTTAGTAAGCCAGAAACCTGTTATTCCTATACAGTAATTAATCAGGAATATCAGAATAAAGCTTAAGGATATAGATAAAATTGCCCAGAATATGTTGGCAGGTACAAGTCTTATTTTAAAAACGAACAGAAACAGGAAATAAACAGGTATAAACTCCAACCATAAGGCTAACAGCCTGTGTCCTATCTTTTGGCAAAATGCAAAGTAGCAGTGAGAAACCGGACGGAGCATAAATGTAATGAATTTACCCGTTCTGATAAGCATTTGCAGATTCCAGTCGCAAGAGTCGTATATAAAATAGTTAATAACTGCCGCTATTCCGAAGTAAACAAGCATTTGCTCAAGAGTTAGTCCTGTTAAGGTTTCTTTTGTTGAATAAACCGCAGTCCAGATAAATACCTGTACAAGGTAAAAAACCGGACCTACAAAAATAGAAACTGCCATATGGCTCCTATAAGCAGCCCATTCCTTGTAAGTAGTAAATGCGGTGGCTTTTAGGATAGCTATCTGTTTGCTGATTATATTGTCTGCTCGGGATTTGCTAAAAGACATAATAAAACCACCTGATTTATTAATAGAAAAATTATATTCATAAATTTGATTACTGTCAACTATATAATTTATGGTTTATATCATTGCAGCCTGAAGTGGAAATTGACTTCTCCTTAGACAGGATAGTACCTTTTGCTTATAATACCGAGATATAATTTCAATTCGATATCCAACCATCGGATTATAATGATTGGATATCGAAATTTATGTATTATGTCATCCTACATTGCATAACATATCGTACAGGTCATTGCTCATCTCTATAAACTCAGGTGATTTGCTGCGTCCTTTATCAAGAATCTCCAGTGCTTCCTTATTTCTCCCGCTTTCATAATACACTATTGCAAGATCATAATAGGGGTCCATAAAAGTTTTATCAGAAAGTTCAATTGCCTTTCTTAGATATTCAATTCCTTCCTCTACATTTCCAAGCCTTGAAACAGATAGCCCCATACCTTTTAAGGCATATGCATTTTCCGGTTTTACAGCAAGCACCCTCTCATTTGCAGTCTTTGCCTGCTGATAATTGCCCAGCATAAAGGATACATAACCATATAAACTTTGAAGTTCCAGATCGGATGAATCTTTTTCAATAGCCTTTTCAAGCAAAAATCCAGCAAGCTGGAAGCTGTTGTTTTCAACAAATTTCTTAGCTTTTGAAGTGAGAACTTCAAGGTCTTCAATATGCTCGAACTGATCTTGCACTGTTTTCATTGAAACATTATAGGAACAGTACCTGTTTTCAGCGTATACAGTTCCCTCGATTGTCAGGCGTGTATTGGCGCAGCCACCCAAACAACGGTTTCCATAACTGCATATCTTACATAGACCTGAAAGCTTGTCCTTAGACATGTTTCTGTTCCAACTGAAGCTTTCCGGGTTATTCCAGATATCAATAACAGGTGTAATCTTAACATTACCTTCAACAAAGCTTTTGTCCCTAACAGAGGTGCAACCCAGAATATCACCATCATGAAGGATTCCCATACTGAACTTGCCTGCACCACAGCCCTGCCAGTAATATCCTTCAGTTCCGCTGCTTATATTTCGTGCTTCAATTTCTTTTTTGTTGAAATATCCTATGCAGTCTGCCAGTTGAACATCAATCTTTCCTTCTCTGTTTGTTTCAAGAGCAAAGTCTATTATTTCATCCAGGTGCTCCGGTGTGGCTATCAGTTCTGCGTTTTTGGCCATATTCCCCATTGGAAGACCAATCTGAAGCTGCCATCCTTTGACACCCTTATCAATAAGTATATCCTTTAACTCCTTAAGTTCTTTAATATTTACATTATTAATTGTAGTTATAACTGACAGATTGATATTGCTGTTACGAAACAGTTCAAAGGCTTTCATGATTCTGTCGTAGGAGCCTTCTTTTCTAATATAGTCATGAGTTGACTTTAAACCGTCCAGGCTTATAGCCATGGTATTAACGCCGGCTTTCTCTGCTCTCTCTATAATCTCTTCATTCAAAAGCCAGCCGTTTGTTATTACATTGGGTATGACTCCGTTATCGTTCAAAGCTTTGGCTATAATATCCCAATCTTTACGGGTTGTAGGTTCACCACCAGATAGCGTTATCCACTGAAATCCCAATTTGCCCAAATCTTCGCACAGCCTGACAGCTTCATCGGTAGTGAGTTCACCTGGAAGTGCATTTTCACAGCTAGAGCCGCAATGCTTGCAGCGCATGTTGCATCCCATGGTTATTTCCCAAACAGCAGTTATCGGTTTGTATTCCATAATGTTATTCCTTTCATGAATAGTTTTGTTTTTATTGCCATACTGCAAAATTAAAGGAATCTTGATATATTAACAATATGAACAGAATAAATAAAACCATATTGAGGTTTACTTTATTAGCAGTATATTGTGTTAAATTTAAGGAAGGGAACGGCATTGCCGCTCCCAATAAATTACTTTCATGGTTATACCATACTATGGCTTAATATATGGTGGCTTAATACCGTATAATGGTATAATACCATATAATGGCTGTACGCCATACTTTGCTATAGGTATACAAGGATCCTTAACAACTATTCCGTAGTATGGTCTTATAATGATTTCTCCGCTTATAGCACTACCTTCATAACCACCTGCAATTTCCATCAACTGCTCATCAGAAAGCTCTTTCATTTTCTTGATATCGTCTGCCATACATTTTCCCCCTTTCATAATAAAATCATTTCATAAATAATATATATTTTTCTCCAAAATAAGTCAATAAGAATGTAAAATATGACAATAGTTAATTTCACCTGAATTACTGCTTAAGATGCGTTACTTAATATACATGATTCGTATATTAAGAAAGCAATATTTTATGAGGAAATACATTTATTTCGCTTAAAATATTGCTTTCTTTAATAACTTCTATTGAATTTTTAATTACATGCTTTGTTTACCGCTAATAATGAAGAGAGTCAAAGGCACAAACAAAATTATTAACCATAAAGTTTTTTAGTTATTTGAGCAACATGTTTTCCTTGAAATATTGCTGCGGCAAGCTCAACTTCGCTTGGCATCCTTTCTCCGCTTGCTCCCGCAATTGTAGTTGCCCCATAGGGACTTCCGCCCTTAACCTCTTCAATTCCCATTTGACCCGCAAAAGAATAGGGTAATCCCGCTATAATCATTCCATGGTGCAAAAGGGTGGTATGAAAGCTTAGGATGGTCGATTCCTGTCCTCCGTGCTGTGTTGCCGAGCTTGCAAATACACTGCCCACTTTACCTACAAGGCCACCATTTGCCCAGATTGCGCCCGTTCCGTCAAGGAATGCTCTCATTTGAGATGCCATATTCCCGAATCTTGTTGGTGTTCCGAATATTATGGCATCATAATCCGTAAGTTCGTCAATTGTACAAACGGGGATGTGTTCAAAGCTCTTCTGGGCTTCTAAAGCACCTATCTGGGATAGTATGCTTTCCGGAAGTGTCTCCGGGACTTTTTTTATTGAAACTTTTGCGCCTTCCACACTTGAAGCACCTTCAGCGATAGCTTGAGCCATTTTATATATATGTCCGTAAGTAGAATAGAACAAAACAAGAATTTTCATATATAATACACCACCTTATTTCAATGTTAGTTTCTTAATCAACTTATACAATATATATTGCCTTATAACAAGTGTTTTAAACATATTAATTAAGTAGCAGCTTGTCAATTATTATGTATTCAAAATTGTGATAACGTTCAATATGGATTAACACAAAGTATCACAAAGCAAATTCCATGTTATGAAGATGAAGCATTTAATTCCCTGGTCAATCCAAAGAACTCTCCGGAAAAATATTATATTGTGAGATTATAGAAAAGACATATAGTTTAGGAGTATATTTCGTAGAGGGAAGAATGTTAAATGAACCCTCAACAGTGTATCAACTCAAAATTTTAATAGACTATTGCGGAAGTCAAAACTAATAATAAAAAAATTTCCTTGACAGGATAATTGTATCTGTGTTACCATATGAACATTATGCCTTGAAAAATGTTACTCGACAAAGAAAGTAAATTTTAAGGAGGATAACAATGTTCTATTTGGTATCTTATGAACTCAGACAAATTAATAAAGCGTCAAGTTATGAGCATGAACCAAGTATTGATTTACTTTTACATTGGCTTAATCCTCTACATTCAAAATGCAGAAAACGATTGTTCTCCGTTGGGATTTTGTAAGGAAAAACAATAAAAGCATTTATAGAGAGTGGTTAAGTCTTAATAAAGGATTTAACCACTTTTTTAATTGTGTAAAAAATAGTGGAAGTTTAAAAAAAAGACGTTCTTCCAAAAGAGACTATATATCAAGTTGAAAAGAAAGTAAGGATAACACTTGATATTGATTGAATTGTTAAGAAAATAAAGGAGGGTGAATTCATGTTTATTTATGAAAATCATATGGAAAATGAAAAGGATAGACCAATAAAAGTTTGGCTTTCTTCTTTGGATGATATTGAAGAAAGATGTCTGCAGCAAGCAATAAATATAGCTAAATTACCATTTATACATTCTCATGTTGCATTAATGCCGGATACTCATGCAGGATATGGTATGCCGATTGGCGGAGTGGTAGCGACAAGGGATACAATTGTACCTAATATGGTAGGTGTTGATATAGGTTGCGGAATGTGTTTTGTCCAGACCAATATTCCTGTATCATTGCTTAGAGAAACTATGACTTCAAGTGGTACACTTTTACAAGCTATAATAGGAACAATACTACGGAATGTTCCAACCGGATTTGCGCATCATAAGTTGCCCCAATCAAGCATTTCATTGGACATATTCAAAACTGAAATTGAAGAAAAATCAATTGTGAAAATGGCTTATGACCTGGCAAAAGATTTGCAGTTTGAGGTTGAAAACGGTTATTACCAGATTGGAACATTGGGTGGCGGAAATCACTTTATTGAGCTGCAGGAAGATGAAAATGGCATGACAGCAATTATGCTGCATTCCGGTTCGAGAAACTTCGGATATAAGATTTGCAATTATTTTAATAATTTGGCTAAGGAATTGAATAAAGGACAGGAAGGAGAAAAGGATCTGGCTTATTTATCCCTTGAAAGTGATGAAGGAATTGCCTATAAGGTCTGGATGGATCTAGCGCTGGATTTTGCAATGGAGAACAGAAGCAAAATGATGGTTAAAGTTAAGGAGATATTTTATAATTTGGTTAAGAAACATACGGATTTTAACCATCTGGAAGAAACTATGGAAGTAAATGCTCATCACAACTACGCTGTAATGGAGAAGCATTTTAATGAGGATGTTATTGTTCATAGAAAAGGCGCAATAAAGGTGGCTGCCGGTGAGCTTGGAATAATTCCGGGGGCGATGGGGTCTTATTCATATATTGTT
>JAAZCB010000744.1 GCA_012513545.1 Clostridiaceae bacterium | reverse complement strand
GGTATTTCGCCCTCCGAGTTTTATTGATGAGTATGTTTAATATTAATAATAAAGAAAGAAAGGTTAAGTATATTATAGTATTAAGTACTATATTTCTCTTGTTCCTTATAACTTCCCCTAATTCGTTCTACTCATTTGCTGTAGATACAAGAACATTTGATCTTGAATTATTAGCCAATTCAATTAAGAATGTAATTTCAATATTTTTGAAAGCGTCTGCAGGAGCACTCGTTATAATGATTGCTTATGGGATAATTAAAGCTTCTTTAGCAACAGGTGACCCGCGAGGTTTAGAAGGGGCAAAGAGTACTTGGAGTTACGCGTTATTTGGTTTTTTTGTAATAGTTCTCTCTTGGTTTCTTATACTATTTATTAGACGCTTGTTAGGTATGAGTGCTGGCTCTGATTTGTCTCCAGGAGGTTTTATAGAGGATATTAAGACTGAGATTCAATCCTTGATTGAGGTTGGAAAAGGCAGCAGTTCCGGAAATTAGTTACGACGAGGCCACTCTACAGTTAAAAAAAGAAACTCTATTATTTTGATGTTATCTATATACCCTACTCTCTAGTATAAATAACATAGTAGGGGTATCTCTTATAAGAGCTCCCCGTAAGTTCTTGTATAGCTTCTAGAGCTCTGTTTAATAACGCATCCTTCTGTTCTTTTGTACTGTTGCTTTCGCTGATTGCTAAATATATTCTAAAAGATTTTTCTTCTAGTATCCACGAAATAAAATACTCATCTGTTTTCACAGGAAGCTTAAGGTACCAGGGGTATTCTCTGTATATCTTCTCCCTGTCCTTAGCGATTTCAAAATCATCTGCAATTCTATCTACAGGTTTTGTTTCTGTTGCAGGAGTTGTTGGTGAAGTAACAATAGGTACTTCGCTGTCGGGTTTCTTGTCACTTCCCCTTTCTTCCTCAGTCACTTTATATTCAGGAGACCCTACTTCAGGTTTTTTGTGAATTATACTAAAAACATAAACGGATAATAAAATAAACAAGATCACCGCCACACTCTGTATTTTTTTGTTTTTTAGGTACCTTTTCATGGTCAAAAATGACCTCCCTTTCTCATAAAATGCATTATTGTGGCCCCGTGGCCACTATATGTTCCGCCACTAGGGTCTTTATCGTAAAATAAAAATGGGTAGCTATTGCTTTCCACGACATTTATCCCCACCTCCATAGCATCAAAGTATACCTTTTCATAAACGATTCCTACGTGATCAAAAAGTCCGTCCTCGTCCCATTGATAGCACGGTATGTCTCCTGATTGCGGACCGCCCGAAACCTTTTTAATATTTAACATTTGGTTTTCAGATGTGTTTGGATCGCACATAGAGTCTGCTGACAAGCTAAAATAACCTCCGTCTCCGTAACCCCATGCTCCAAGACGACTATCGTGATACACTGTATTATAAACCTTGACTGGGAGCCACGTACACCAAAACAAGCAATGACCGCAGTTGTGTAGCGAGGAATCCCACCAGTTGCTGTTTCCGTGTTGTGCCCACAGATCAAAGTCAAAAAGTTCTGCCCCACCCCCGGGGTTTGATATCACATTTCCTGTGTGTGAGTATTTTGGGTCCATTATGCTAAATGCAGGTCTGTTGTACAAACAACCAAATCCCTTCCGTAAGTCACAGGCGATATCTAATGCTGTATCTGCAAGCGTGTTTCCTGTTGGGGCAGGTCTCCTTACACAGTCCGGTGCAGGATCGTTTCCGTTTGCGCAAGATGTTTGTACGTTGTCATTGCTAACGCAATATCCGTCCACATAATACGTGTGAGCCCTTCCATATGCCTCTCCTGAATAGACATTTGAGAGAGCGACATCTGGCCCTGAGTAAGGATCGTACATTATAAAGTCCCCCTCGCACATCCCTGTAATAACAACCCAATGTTGAGGGTGGCAATTTCCATTAAGTTCAAGTATAACGACACCTTCTCCATTAGGATGCTGTCTGAAAAAGTTTACTAGTGCCCCGGGGCTGGCTTGTGCGAGG
>JAAZCB010000743.1 GCA_012513545.1 Clostridiaceae bacterium | reverse complement strand
TTTCAAGGAGTATTCCCTTATTGCCATTCTTGTCTCTAAGCGTAGTAATATTGTCTTCAATAATGTCGCTAAACCTTTGTATAATCCCTTCTTCATTATATCTTACAGTCCTTTCATCCGAAGAAAGTTCCCGGCTGTAAGACGGATGGGTAGTGGATGTTTTGTTGAAAAGATTGGCTATTCCGTCAGGGTTGTTGGCTATAGCTTCTCTAAGCTTTGTTTCATCTATCTTGAGTTTTCCTTTCTCAAAATAGTTTCCTGTGTCTATGCCGATATCGGATAGTATTACACCCGAACCTTCAATTTTATCAAACAGGGCTTTTCTAAGATTGGAAAGCACATTTGAAAGGATGGGATCGTTTCTTAAGAGGCCTGTCTTCGCTGTTTTTTCCCACTTTTCAATTTCTTCTTTGCTCATAGCTTCTTTTTGCTCTTTTGTTAGTGGAAGGTATGAACGGTCATATTTTTCTGTCAGTTTACCGTTAATGGTCTCAATAATTTCGTTATACTTGTCAACAAAGCCTTTAATATTATTAAAAATACCATCCGTGTCCTGAGTAATACTTATGGTTTCTTTTTCAGTAGCAGGATCTGCATGTACTTTATTGATGGTGTATGTAACCCCATTAACACTAAACGTGTTGCTGCTTCTTACCAGTGACTGTCCATCTATCACAACCTCGGCGTCCACTCCTTGGTCTTGCGCCTGTACCGGGCTTGCAATAGATATTTTGGATGCTCCGTCAAAAAATGAGCCTCCTGTCTGGGAAATAACTATATTGTCTCCTGCCCCCATCTGTTTCGCGGTAATGGTAAATTTATCGGTTATTTCATCGTATGCAATATTCACGTTGGCATCTTTTTCACTGTTAATTGTGCTTATCATACTACTTAATGTAGTTGTTTTACTAAAAGAAAACTCTTTATTATTTATTTTAAAAACCAGTTTGTCGTCAGCACTAAACGTAAGTCCTGAATCCAGCTTACCCGCTAAAGCCTCGAGTGTACTTGACGTATTTAGTCTATTAGAACTGCCCGAGGAAAAACCTAGGCTTGCCAACCCGTCATCCTTAGAACCACTGGTAAGGGTAATCTTGTTTGCTCCTGCACCGGTACTAAAATTGAGCTTTCCAGATACATTTCCTACAACAATTTTTCCTGTTCCGAAGGCCTTATCCACTAAAGCCTGCAAACCTGTATCTGCTTTAGTAATAAGTTCATTCAAATCATAGTAATCATCCAGAACCAATTCCTTTTTTACTCCATCCAGTTCTATATTTATCTTTTTACCGCCAAGCATATAATCTCCTGTAGGAACAGCTTCCAGAGCTTTTGTCACACTTCCCGTACTCACAGCTTTATCAGCTGTCGCAAGCCTTGCTACTGAAATGGTATGTGTCCCGGTAACAGCCTCAGCATTTGTTGAAACAGAAACTACTCCACTATTGCTGCTTGATGCGGAATACTTTTTATAGGTTGATGGAGACAGCATATTTGAAGCCGGCTTCAGGTAGTTGAAATGCTCATCCTTCAGCCCTCTCAAAAGGTTGGTAATATCCCTGTATGAATCACGCTTCCATTCCTCAAGCTCCCTTTTCTGTAGCAGTCTGTCAAGAGGAGCTCTTTGAACCCTCATCATGTCTTTTATTATCTGATCGGTATCAAGACCTGATGCCAGGCCAACAATCCTGTTTGAAGTATTATTATTTATAATCACAAAATCACCTTCTCTCGTCTACTAATATTCCTGCCATTTCCCATAATCTCGCTACCATGTCCAGCACTTTTTCAGGGGGTATTTCCCTTATTACTTCCTTGGTTTCCGAGTCAACAACCTTTACCATAATCTCCTTGGTCTTTTCATGGATGGAAAACTCAAGAACCCTGTTTGATGTGGATATGGCTTTATTGGCTTTCTCGATAGCTTCAATCACAGCCTTTTCCGAAACCGGCAGCTCTGCTTTTTCGTGTTTTTTCAAGTGCTGGATGTTTATTTCAGCACCTTCTGTTTTTATCGGGGCATCCTTAGTATTAATAATCTCTGCAGCATTATCCTGTCCAGTCGGTATTTTTGTCAAGGTCGCATCCATGCCTTCAATTCTCATATTAATCCCTCCGTGAACAAACACCAATACCTATAAGTTACTTCAATATATATATCGGTAAGTTTATGGAAGAAGTTTATAGCAATCGATGATTTGCATTACATTGCTTTTATTACATATTCGTTATACTCGTTTTCTGCAAATATACTATACTTTTTGAATGAGTGTATTCTCAATTCATTCTTTTCGCAATACGACTTCATATGCTCATACCTTATGCTGTTATCAATAATCTGCAGTAATTGTGGCTGTTTCCTTCTAATATCATCCAGGTAATCCGGGTCTGGAATAGATATAAAAACCTGCCCGCTTTTCTTAAGGTGTTTTCTTATTACTTTGAACAAGTCAAAGTACCTGTCCTCTGGAACGTGCTCCATTACATCACATAATGATATAACATCAAACTGATCATCAAGACTAAACGTGGTTATGTCATGAACTATAAAGTCTACTCCCGAAACTGTCTTTCGGGCATGTTCTATAAGCTTTGGTGACAAATCAACACCAATTAATTTGCTCACATTTAAAGAATTAATGTGTTCTGTTGTTATTCCTATTCCACACCCTAAATCTAGAACTTTGCTGCCGGGTTCAATAATCTGGCTTAACCTGTTTTTTAAATAAGTGTGCCGAGGGTTAACCCTTTCACGGTCATTTTTCAGGTAGGACAAAAAATTATCATAGTACTGACGGACTTCACTTTGTTCTATGCAGTCAGCAGGATTGGTTCCGGCATCTTTACTCCCACTCGAATCATCCATACTCCTTACATTTTTAACCTCATCAATAACCTTTCTTATATTGTCAATCTGGGCTTCAAAAGAAAACCGGTTTTTAATGTACGCATAGTATTCAGAAGAACTATAATTCTTAGAAACCAGCATATCAATACATTCGTTGATAGTATTCCATACATAGGGTCCAAATTGCGCCCTGCTGCCTACGAAATTGTGGATTAATGGCTTGATTCCCCTTGCCATAGCCTCCATTATTCCAACAGGATTACCTTCCAGAACGCTGGTAGAAATAATGTAGTTTTTATCCTCCAACCATGTATTGATATCCGACTGCCACCCATGATATATAACATTATTCTCCAATTCCATTTCCCGTATCATTTGATTAAAATACAACAAATACCTGTCGTCCTGAAAAGCGCCTGCAATATGGAGCTTATACCTGCTATCCCTGTGGCATATCGCTTTAAATGTGTGCAATAACAGCATAGGTCCTTTTTTATAGTTTATATAGCCGACATATGCAATATTGAAGCCTGGCTTTCTTTCTTTAAAAGTAAACTTAGTCAAGTCAATTCCGTTAGGAATAATAACCGTCTTTTCCATGCTTAGATCTACAGCCCGCTCCAAAACGTAATCTCTTATGTGTTCAGCTACAAAAATCACCTTATCGATATTATTCCAATGTACCTGGGATGGATAATGAATAAATGCCTCATAGCTGTGAAGCCTGCAAAGGATTTTCCTGTCTTTTGCCAATTTATGCTTGCTTCCATACACAACCAGCTCATCGCACCATTCAAACCAGCATATATCCGCCCACTCCATACCCTCATCAATTTGCTGGTAGTTTGAAACAATAGTCTTTTTTACCTCGTAAATTTCTGAAAGACTACTGATAATACTATTTACAAAACTATCCATATCCTGCTTTACAAAAAACACCATCTTCAGCTTCTTAACAACTTCAGCTTTGCTAACGTCTTTTAAACCAACGTTTTCCACATCAACCTCAGAGGTATGAACAGGTTCAAGCTGAGCTAATAATGCTTGAATCTCACTCTTGACTTCATCCTCGTTTGTCAGGGCCAATACCCTCTTAAAACAATTTTCTGCACTTTTGTTGTTTCCTGTGTTCATATAACAGAAGCCCAGGTTATACAGCAAATCAACGTTATTAGCATCTATATCCAAACCTTTTTCAAATTGTTCAGCAGCATTGCCCGGATTACCCTCCATCATGGAGATAATCCCCTTAAAGCAATAAACTTCAGGGTCTTTCTTCTCCAAAGATTCATATTCCTCAATTAAATTTTTTGCATCTACAATATTTTCATTATCCAATAATTGTCTGATGTTTTGTTTTACTTCTTCACGGATTTTATTATACTCATCTTTTTCCTTATTATCTTCCTTTATCTCCGATAGCAGCATGCCTATTCCCTTACTCATATAAGGGAAAATTTCCAATGCTTTTTTCAAAAGCCTTACATACTCCAGCTGATTATTTTCCTTAATGTTAAAAGCATTATTCATAAGAATATGAAAGACATTTTCCTTAGAGGTTTCACCCAGAAAGTATTTTCCCTCGATGAACTCTTTTGAAAACACCATGGATACATACTTTATCCCATACTTTAGGTAATTGCTGAACACCCCGAAATAAATATCTTTATCAATATCCTTTTCAAAAATCAATGCAAATTTATAAAGCAGCTTCCTAGCTCTAATATCCGCTATGGTATTATCCATCTGCACCTTTTCCAGGTATTTCATAATATCTTCCGTTATATTACTGTGTTTATTGCCGAGATATTCAAAAAGGAAGTTTGAACGTACTTCCTCCATCCCGGCCAACACCGGGGATATATTTGTAAAGCTTACTATATATAAATAGAGAATTTCTCCACTGTATGTCGGAATCCATTCATCTGTAAAGCAAGTTGCAAGTTCCTCCAATTGCTGTTTGAAAACAGTACCTCCAATAGCTTCACCATTACCACCGTTTAGCAAAACACGAAGCCTGTTCAGCTTTCCATAAATATCATTTTCATCAGACAGCATGCTGTAAAGTGTGCTAAGCTTACTGCTGTCAATATGCTCCTGCTTTTCTTCCATTGCCATAACAAAGCTGTGAATAACTGCTTTATCCCCGCAAGAAAGAACTTTATCCCTGTAGTAACGTACCAGTCCATCTAAATCATCAATCTTGTAAAATGCCGTAACCAGATGCTTGTATGTGCCTTCAGCAACATCGGATTTCTTCACTTGCATTGCATAATGTATACATTTGTCATATTCTTTCATTACATAGTGCATCCGTGCCAAATCCGCATATACTGTGTCTGCAAACCCTAAAGTATCAGAGTTGACAAGTCCACTGTTGATAATTGCAATTTCATCCTTTTTTGGAAGTAGCTCCAGATACTTTAAAAATGCCTGAACAGCTTCTTTTTTCTTGTTCTGAGAGCCGCAGGCTTTACCAAGGTAATAGTATAAATCAATATAATCATCAAAAACTTCCAGCGCTTCTTTGCATATTTCCTCTGCCTTATCATATATCAAAGACACAATATAGCATTTTATCAGTTGAGGATAGACGTAGAAGTGTTCCCTGGTATCAAGCTTGTTTTCCTTCATGGTCTGATATGCCATTATAGCTTCCTTAAGGGCCGGCTCACTTTCTTTATGCATGCCATAGGACACTGATAGCTGGTAT
>JAAZCB010000742.1 GCA_012513545.1 Clostridiaceae bacterium | reverse complement strand
TAAGAGAAGAAACAAAAAGGATACTGTTTGACATCGGCTGTGAGTGTTCAGGTGAAATAAGTGTTCTTTATGATATAAATAAAGCAATAGTTAGCAAACAGGAATCTTGTATAGAGCTAGATGGTAGCTTATCATTAATATTTGAAAACGATAAAGTTTTAATAAGCTACTATGAAAATAAAGCAGAACTGAAGAAACGTGAACTTAGGGAAGTAATTGTTGGAATGATAGACCTTTTGGAATATATACTGCCGTTAGGTTCAGTAGTTGATTTGAATAAAAAGTATCTACAGAAACATATTCGTGTAGAAAATATTGAAAATATAAGGATAGTAATTACGCACAGATTTTTATGCCAAGAAGATGATACGACATATTTCCCGTATGCAGGTGTGGCATATCCTGTCGGCATGTTTAGCAAGGATGAAATTATTCATTTTACTTCTTCGTTAATAGAAAAAGTAGTGCATAAAGGCTATTCAGATATTCAGGATGAAGCGTATATTTATATGATGAAGCAGGAACTCATACTGGAAAAAGGTATGCACTCTTATGGATTTTCCACAGAGGAAGAGCAAACAAAACTACAGAAAAGAGTTGATTCAAATGAGTAATGGAAGGATACAAAAAATTACAGTTGATGAACTCAAAGCTGAATTAGAAAGGTTTAATTCAGCAATTAACAGTTTCAGGCCATATACGAAAGGCTTTATTAAAAACTTGTCGTCAAGGTTTAAAGGTTTCAATTCTGATTTTATTGATGAGATGGAAAACTTATTAGAGAATATGAAAGATAGCAAAGCTCCAAAGCTTTTGAAAAAAGCTGAGAAACTGTATTCTTCAACAAAAACTTCAGTAGAATTATTTGAGAAGGTTGAAAAAGGAATAAGAGAAAGGATTAATTTATCAGAGTAAGGGGGAGTATGTAATGTCAAAAAGATATTCTGCACATACTGCAAAAAAGCTAATAGATTTGTATGTTAATCAAATAGAAACTCAAATCGCTCTAGTACAGAAAAACTTTAATGAGATGGACTTTGAAAATGCCGACGCTAGAAATAATATGGAAGATATAATAAAAAGTATGAAATCAAATTACAGAGACCTAATTAATGAACTTAGGTCATATCATTTTTCGTAAAAGGTGAGGAAAATGAAACGAGATTTGAAAATTAATTTTAGTGTGCTGGAAGAGTTAATAAGAGAAATAAAAAAGTATAGGTCTGCATTAGTGGAAATGGAAAGAGCTTCATCGAAGATGATAGGAATACTGGAAGAAAATATTTCAGAGGCTACTGATGAGCTTTTGAAAATGTATAAGGATTTTACCAGTCAAATAAAAGGGTGTTCTGAAGAATGATGTTGTATAATAATACTTGACACGAAAGCCTCGAACAAATAGTCTAAAAATAAGAAAAAATGAATGCAATTTGAATGCTAAAAAAATACTAATTCAATTATTTAAAATGACAGAGAAGCTTATACTCTCGGTAAAACTGAGTTTATCAGGGAAGTAACCCGGAAGGCAAGAATAGAATTGGGGCCGAGATATTAAAGTGCCTTACATTTTTGTGCATAAATTGAGAGGACATATTACTTATCTCCAAATATAATTTAATTAAAGGAGTCATTGCGATGGAATGGTTGGACAGGTTGAATCAATCAATAAGCTATATTGAAGATAGCCTTGCAGGTGAAATAGATATCGAAAAGGCAGCTCAAATTGCATGCTGCTCACCCTTTCACTTTCAAAGGATGTTTTCCTATATTGCAAGTGTTTCACTGGCAGAGTACATAAGGCGCAGAAGGATGACACTGGCAGCATTTGAACTGCAAAACAGTGAAATAAAGGTTATTGATTTGGCCTTGAAATATGGATATGATTCTCCAACCTCATTTACAAGAGCTTTTCAGAATGTTCACGGAGTACCTCCATCCGCTGCCAGAGGTGAGGGGACTGTTCTGAAAGCACATCCACGTATGACCTTCTTAATTTCGATTAAAGGAGATGTTGAGATGAATTACAGGATTGAGAAAAAAGAGGCCTTTCGTATTGTGGGAGCTAAAAAGCATTTTGAATTGAATGTAGAAGAAAACTCTGTACAGGTACCGAAGTTCTGGGGAGAGGTCATTCAGAACGGAAGGATTGGACAAATTGGGCAGTTGTCAAATAAGGAGCCTAATGGGGTAATAGGTGTATGTACATGTATGAATGGCAAGGATTTTGATTACTATATCGCAGCCGCTACTGACAAGCCGCTTCCGGAGAACATGCACGAATATGTGGTTCCGGCAACCACCTGGGCGATATTTGAATGCATTGGACCTATGCCGAGTGCCATACAAGAGCTTCAAAAGCGTATCATAACAGAATGGCTTCCGACATCAGGCTACGAATATGCAGATGCGCCAGACATTGAAGTTTATCCTGAGGGGGATACAAGCTCGCCAGACTATAAATGTGAAGTTTGGCTGCCGATTGTAAAGAAATAAGAGAATGGAGCTTTTTATGGTAAAGTTGAAATACAATCTTTCAAGCAGCTATACGAAACCGATGAATGAAATCGTTTAAAAGGGACTTGCCTATAGATATGGGTAAGTCCCTTTCTATTATTCTATAATGTTGCAATATTTTCCTGTAACATTCACTACTTATTTTACGTCTTTATTATTGTATACATTCCGGTCGGAAAAGAAGGAGCTAAGGCTTATGTTTAATAGAAGTGAGTTTGATAAGGCACGGGAAGGTGATTTGAAGTCAATCGAAGAAATCTGCGCGAGTGCATGGGAACCTTTATACCGCTATATATATTACAAAGTTCAGAATTGAGAGGAAGCAGAGGATATAACCCAGGAGACCTTTGTTAAGGCAATTTCGTATTTGCAGAAAGGAAATACAAGGATAGAAAAATATATTATTTTTTTAAAGAATGTATCGCTAAATGTTATAAGGGACAAATGGCGTAAAAAGAAACATCAGGGCACTAACATAAACCTTGACGATGTAAATCCTGAAGTGATTTCCTTGGAAGACTCTGCAGAGATAAGTGCTCAGAGGGAGCTGATAAAGAATGCTTTAAGCAGATTAAATGAGGAGCAGCGTAAAGTAATCGAACTCAGGATTCTTAAGGGGTATACAGTTACTGAAACCGCAAGAATTATGAATAAAACAGAAGGGGCTGTCCGGGTGCTTCAGTACCGATCACTTCAAGCTCTTTCAATTATCTTTAGAAACAATGATTAGCTAAAGACCAGCTAGTTAAAGTCAATAGTTTTTTATAAAAATTTTAAATTTTTGACTAAATAAAATTGGGTGCAGCAAACAAGCCCAAACGAGAGCCGAACATTGACAATTTTAT
>JAAZCB010000741.1 GCA_012513545.1 Clostridiaceae bacterium | reverse complement strand
CAGCACAACCCGACAACAGGATTTACAATTAAGGGTGAGCCAACAAGACAGGTTGATCTTGTAAAGCTTGCAAATGCTGTCGGTATTGAAAGGGTTAAGGTGGTTGATCCCTTCAATATAAAGGAATTTGAAAAGGTTGTAAAAGAGGAAACAGAGGCAGACGAGCCTTCTGTTATCATATCACAACGTCCATGTGCTCTGTTGAAGACGGTTAAATACAAAGGCTCATTAAGTATAAATCAGGACAAGTGCAAAAAGTGCAAAATGTGCATGTCTATTGGCTGTCCTGCTTTGGTTAACATGGGTGATAAGATTGAGATTAATGATGCGTTATGTGTAGGCTGTGAACTTTGTACAAAGCTTTGCAACTTTAACGCTATTGAAAAGGCTGGTGATTCAATTGAATAAGCTCAATATAATGATTGTAGGAGTCGGTGGTCAGGGAACTCTTCTGGCAAGCAAGATTCTAGGGAATGTTGCAGTGAAAAAGAGTTATGACGTTAAGGTTTCCGAAGTTCATGGAATGGCGCAAAGAGGTGGAAGCGTTGTTACCTACGTTAAATTTGGTGAAAAGGTATATTCTCCAATAATTGAAAAGGGTGAAGCGGATATACTGCTTGCCTTTGAAGAGCTTGAAGGATTAAGATGGCTGGACTATTTAAAGCCAACCGGAAAAATTATATTAAACCGTCAAATAATTAATCCTATGCCTGTTATTATAGGTAAGGCAAAATATCCGGAAAATATAACAGGTAAGATTAAGGAAGCAGTTAAGAACACAGTGGTTGTTGAAGCTCTTCCCATAGCAAAAGAATGTGGCAACAGCAAAGCGGTTAATGTTGTACTTTTAGGAGTACTTGCAAAGTCAACGGAGGTTGAAAAGGAAGTTTGGGTTGATGCCATCAGGGAAATTGTTCCCCAGAAACTGCTTGACATAAATATGAAAGCCTTTGAAGCCGGATATGGAACTGTAAGCTGATAAATGAGATTTATTAACAATAATAAAGGTATTTAACACTTAATATTTAATATAAAAGGCCTTATTGCTTTTGTGTGGGGCGGATTTCCGTAATCCCTGGAAGCTTTCCTTAAGGAAGGATTGAAGATAAACACATTATAAGTTGTTTACCTATTGTTGGCCTTAAAATTTAGATATATTTCATATTGAATACTAATTTTAAGGGAGGATTTTATATGCAGTACTGGAATTCAACCTATGAATGCATGTCTAGGGAAGAAATGAAAAGGGTACAGTCTGAAAGGCTGATTAATACTGTAAAAAGGATATACTATAACGTACCTTTTTACAGGGAAAAGATGCAAAAGAAAGGTGTTGAACCGGGAGATATAAAGTCAATTGAGGATTTGAAAAATCTTCCGTTTACCTATAAGCAGGATCTCAGGGATAATTACCCTTATGGTCTTTTTGCTACTCCTTTAAGTGAAATTATCCGAATTCATGCTTCATCAGGTACAACAGGGAAACAAACAGTTGTCGGATATACAAGAAGGGATATCGATACCTGGTCAGAGGTAATGGCCAGAACACTTGTCAATGCTGGTGCCGGAAAAGAATCCTTTATACAGGTGGCATATGGTTACGGTCTTTTTACCGGGGGACTTGGAGCACACTATGGAGCTGAAAGAATTGGAGCTTCTGTTATACCGATTTCCGGTGGAAATACAAAAAGACAACTCCAGATCATGAAGGATTTCGGAACTACAATTCTGGCTTGTACTCCTTCTTATGCTTTGTTTATGGCAGAAGAGATGGAGGAGCTTGGTATTAAGAAGAGTGAACTGAAGCTTAAAGCCGGTGTGTTCGGAGCTGAGCCATGGTCCAGTAATATGAGAAGTGAGATTGAAGAAAGGCTTGGGATACTTGCTATAGATATTTACGGATTAAGCGAGGTAATAGGTCCGGGTGTTGCGAGCGAAT
>JAAZCB010000740.1 GCA_012513545.1 Clostridiaceae bacterium | reverse complement strand
TACTGATTCTAATTTCCTCAATAAGCTCTTCCGGATAAAATTTCTGCATTATAACTTCTTCTTTCCATCACAACTGCCCTATAATTACAAACATTACTAACTGTCATTATTTTATACTTCTTCGACATATTTATTAATATTCCTTCTTTTTTTTGTCCATTTAATAAAATCTAATCTTAAGGGACACTTTTTATCGTTGCCTCTTTATTCAAAATAAAAACTCATCACTTTATTTAACAGGATGAGACTAAATAAAAAAGCAGATTTAAATTACTGTTATTGTATATTTATAAAAATTATACAAATATATTTAACATCCGGCATAAAGCAAATAAAGACTTAATTTTTATTCTACACAAAATAAATTATTCCTTCTTAAAAAATTAATATTTTTTTAGATATTCTTTCATTATTTTTACCAAATTATACGTATAAAATTAACAGGTTTCTTGCACAGGCGTGTTTAATTAAGATTTTTTTATGAATGGTAATTTAAGAATATACTTCTAATGCCATGATTCCGGGATAAATATATCGTGAAACTTTTTAACAGCGTATCTGTCTGTCATCCCTGCGATATAATCACATACAACCCTGTCCAAGTCAGCAGTTACAAGCATTTTTTCAGCCTCTTTTGATAAGAAATCCGGGTTGCCTTTTATATATTTGTATAGTTCTCTTATTATATTCTGAGCTTTCATTTCATCCCTCTTAGCTTTTGAACCCACATAAACATTTTTAAACATATAACTCCTTAGTTCATCCTTTGCCTGTTGAAATTCACTGCTCATTTTTACCATGCCGGAATCCCTGCTATGTTCAATAATGTTTACTATCATATTATTAATTCTCTCACTGGGTTTTTTTCCCAAAACCTTAACACACTCTTTTGGTAACGAGTCTTCACTAATTATTCCGCCTCTAATGGCATCATCAATATCATGGTTTATATATGCAATTCTATCTGCAAACCTTATTATCTGACCTTCAAGCGTCTGTGGAATTACATCACCCGTATGGTTCCTTATTCCATCTCTTACTTCAAAGGATAGATTAAGACCTGTCTCCTTTTCAAGAACATCAACAACTCTGAGGCTTTGCTCATTATGCTTGAACCCATGAGGACAAAGCTCATCAAGTACATTTTCTCCAGTATGTCCAAAAGGTGTATGACCCAAATCATGTCCTAAAGCAATAGCCTCTGTTAAATCCTCATTTAATCTAAGGCTTCTGGCAATCGTCCTGGCAATTTGCGATACTTCCAAAGTGTGAGTAAGTCTGGTTCTGTAGTGATCACCTTCAGGAGAAATAAAAACCTGTGTCTTGTGCTTTAACCTTCTAAAAGCTTTAGAATAGATTATCCTGTCTCTGTCTCTCTGGAATATGGTTCTTATATCACACTCATTCTCCTGGCAGCTCCTCCCTTTGGATTCTGAACTGAGCTGTGCAAATGGAGAAAGCATATTCTTTTCAAGGTTTTCTATTTCTTCTCGAATCAGCATAGGAGTCATTCCCTTTCTTATTCCCAATTCTTTTTTATTTAATTAATACCAACAATCCTAACAGGATAAAATTAAATACAGGACGTACTTTATTATTATGAATTATAAATTAAAATAATATTAACATAATTGCAATAAAAAAGAAAGTCAGAGAAAAAATCCTGTACTTTCTTATATGGATAACATCTTAAAGATTAAATTATATTCTATGGTATATAACCCTTATACACCCATTAAGTCATCTAAAACAAATGATAGTTCTACCGGAGTTACAATATTCTCTGCCAAATAGCAAACCATGTTATGTGTATTCTGCCTGTCATACGACAAATTCCTGATAATTTTGCTTTCAATGCTGCTTTCTTTGGCCTTCTTGACAATTTCAATCCCATATACCTTGCCGCCAAAGTTTTCTTCGAACTGTTTGGGTTCGCTTTCAATAAGATAGTACTCAAGTTCAATACCATCATTACAAATGCCTTCTTCATGCTTTAACTCAACTCTTCTTTCCAGATACTTACTTATCATTTGTTATCCCCTCCAAAATGTTTATTCAACTTAGAAATAATACTCTAAAATCCCCAGATAAAGTTCATTTACATGCACAGCTTCTTTTTTTCTATCTTGTTATACAATTAACTTGTCAAGATTAATTATATATTAATCTTTGAAACATTAATACTACAACATTTCGAGCTGTTTTTGCCATGCATCCCCTTATTCGACACACCACAACAATTACTTCAATATGCACTGTATATGCGTGGTAATATATGTCGAATTTATACATGTATTGATAAACAAATCTTCAGTATCATGTTTGCAGTTGTTCCCATTTTATCCTATTATTTTTATATATTACTATAAATATGAAGTCACTTCAAGAATAACAAATAACACCTCCTCCCCAGTTTTGCAGCATAATTTAAAATAGTGAGCCCGAAACCATTGTAAATAGTGATGATTTCGGGCATTTTTATTTTTATTTTTTAACATATTTCTCTGGCGTTTTATGGCGTATTATGGTATAATCAATTAAAGGGAACACTATACAAAAACGCTGGGGGTTATTTATGTTTCTTAAAAAGAGTACCAATAAAAAAACCGGAAGGACCTATCTATCCATTGCCAATACCTATCACGACAGTAAGAAAAAGCAAACCCGCACATCTACAATCAGGTCCCTGGGCTATTTGGACATCCTTGAAAAGGAATATAATGATCCGATCGCATATTTTACCGAAGAAGTTCGAAAGATGAATGATGAAATCAACAATGATAAAAAGACCATCGCCCTTCGCATTTCACCGGATGAAACCCTGGTTATGGACAGCGATAGTCGCAAAAATTTCGGATATGCAGTCTTAAGCAAGATTTATCACGAACTGGGCATAGATAAGTTTCTGGTTAACAGGCAGAGATATTCAAAAGAAGAATATAACGCCAATGCTATAATGAAGCTACTTGTATACTCTCGACTACTTTACCCGGCCTCCAAGAAAAAGACTTACGAAAACAGAGAAATATTCTTCGATAAATTTGATTTTTCATTGGATGACATATACCGCTGTCTCACTTTTTTCAACAAGCAAAGCGATGCTTTGCAATTATGGATTCACGAACGTATAAAGGAGCAATATCGCCGTAATACTGATTTAGTTTACTACGACGTCACGAACTACTATTTTGAAATTGACGAACAGGATGAAATGCGGAGGAATGGGGTCTCGAAAGAGCACCGTCCTGACCCAATTGTGCAGATGGGCTTGTTCATGGACACTGATGGTATACCGATAAATTATAAGCTCTTTCCCGGGAACGACCCTGACAAAACGACCTTGATCCCAGCACTAGGAAAGATACAGCATGACTACGCGTTGGGCAGAATCATTGTTGTCGCCGACAAAGGGCTGACCACTGGAGATAATATCTGGTACATCCTATCAGCTAAAAACGGCTATGTGCTGAGTTATTCCGTACGTGGCGCCGATCAGTGCTTCAAAGATTATGTGCTTAATGAAAACGGTTATGTGAATAAAGGCGATGATTTTAAGATTAAATCAAGGCTCTACCCCAGAGAGATAAAGGTAACTGCTACAAACGGGAAAAAGATAAAGAAGACTGTGCACGAAAAACAGATTATCTTCTATAGCTCAAAGTACGCAGAAAAGGCAAAGTCAGACCGCGAAGCAGCAATCTTGAAAGCAAAAGATTTAATTAAAAACCCCGCCAAGTACAACAAAGCCACTACCTATGGCGCTGCCAAATATGTCAAAAACCTCACTTTCGATGCACAAACAGGCGAGGTGCTGGAAAGCGCAAAACAGCTTCTAAGCTTTGATGAACAAAAGCTGAGAGAAGAAGAAAGATATGATGGCTATTACGCCATTATGACTAGCGAATACAAGGAATCGGACGACAAGATCATCGACATTTACAGAGGGCTTTGGAAGATAGAGGAATCGTTCAAGATAACAAAGAGTGATTTCGAGGCTAGACCAGTATATTTGTCACTGAAAGAACACATAGATGCACATTTTCTGACCTGCTTCCTATCCCTTGTCATTGTTAGGATACTGGAACACAGGCTCAAACGCAAATACCCCGTAGCAGCCATCCTTGAGAGTCTTAGGAAATCTTCATGCAGCCTCAATCAAGAAAACTACTATTT
>JAAZCB010000739.1 GCA_012513545.1 Clostridiaceae bacterium | reverse complement strand
CAACAAGCGGTAAATTTAATTGCCGGGTTGGCAGGTCGCAAAAGATGGTTACTTTTATTCAACTTAACTAACGTTTGACAACAACGCAGCACGGAAACGGCAACTAAACTTACCGCTGAACGTTAGGCGCAAGGTGATGAAAACCCCGAAACCATGACAACATTCCGATAAAATGACAAAAAAACAAAATAGCACCCCACGCACAAAGCAAGAGTGTGGCAGCCCATCCCTGCAACCGTCCCTTCGCTGCCACACACTTGCTTTCTTGCCGACCCGCCGTTACAATGAGCATTTTCGTTACAATTATTAAGATTATTCAAAATACAGACCTATCATGAATCAACAGATAACTACATTTGAGTTTAAATATCAGGGAGAGAGTACATCGATTGATATAAATACCCTTCTTGTTTCTCAATTTCAATACACTGCTATCCTAAATGAGATTAAGAACCAATTATTTCCTGACATTGAGTTAAAAATTAAAATTCAAAGTTTTGAGAGAAATTCATTTGATGTAAATCAGATTATTGAAATTACAACCGTTACAGGATTATTGATATTTGAGAATAAAGAGTTTATCGCTGAGATTTTTAAATACCTCAAAGCATATTTGGAGATAAAAAAATTACTTGGAGACAAAAAACCGGATAGTATTGAGAAAGTTGGAAATGAAAATATTGCATTAACCATTAATGTTAAAGGAAACAATAATACAGTTGTCGTATCAGAAAACGCATTCAAAATATTTCAGAATAATTACACGATACATAGAGCTTTAACTAAAAATGGAGAAATATTGGAAAAAGACCCAGAGATTGAGGGGATACAAATTACTAACCAGATAACACAGGAAAAAATATTAGATATCCCGAGAACTGATTTCCCAATGCTTACAATTGATAATGCTTTTATAAATAAAGAGCTTAATGAAAAAATTACAGAAGATGCCATTCTTTATATTAAAAAACTTGATTTGAATCCAGAAAAGAAAGTTAAATGGGATTTCATTTTTGAAGGCAGGAAAATCAATTCAGTTTCGATTATCGATATAGATTTTCATAAAAAGGTAAAGGAAGGAACCAAGTTTGGAAATGGCGACCGTTTAAAATGTCGTTTAAAAACGATACAGAAATTGGACATTGACACAGGGGCATACATTGACGACAAATTTGAGGTGCTCTTGGTAAAAGACATTATCAGAAAAGATGAACAAGGTGATTTGTTTATTTCCAAAGAACAATAATTTCTTCTTGTGCTCAACACAAGCATAAAACTTTTATTGTTACTTTTATGATTTTTACGAAATACTACATGATTTGTGAATGAATTTATAAACAATAAGAACGATTTAAACTTTTTTACTAACGAGCCTGATTCCACTCTTTTGGACAGGTTTCGTTCTATTTTAAAGGATGTACAGTATTTTGACATCATAGTAGGTTACTTTAGAATAAGCGGTTTTTATCAGCTTTACGACAAGTTTAAGAATATAGACAAAATAAGGATACTAGTCGGCCTTAATATTGACCGTAAAACTTTTCAGGTAATCGAAGAAAGTAGGAGACCCGGTGAATTAAGCTTCGAGACACATCTAAAAGTCAAAGAAATAATAGGCCGTCAGGTAATCGAAGAGATTGAAACATCAACAGATAGTTTAGATATAGAAGAAGGTATAAGAAAGTTTATAAAGTATCTAAAAGATGGGAAAATTGAAATAAAAGCTCATCCTAGTAGGGATTTACATGCTAAAGTATACATTAGCCGTTATTTTGAACACGATAGGGATTTTGGCAATGTTATTAAAGGCTCAAGTAATTTTTCAGAACCGGGTCTTATTTCAAATTATGAATTTAATGTTCAGTTAAAGAATAGTCCGGATGTGCAGTATGCCCTGAAAAAATTTGAAGATTTATGGCGAGAGGCTGTTGATATTACAGACCTTATGATTGATAAGGTGCAAAGAGACACATTTCTTAATGAAGAAATTACACCCTATGATTTATTTCTAAAGCTTTTATATGAGTACTTCAAAGAAGACCTGAGCATTGATAATGATTTATTTTATAAAAATTTTCCCCAGGACTTTATGCAGCTTAAATATCAGGAACAAGCTGTAACCAATGCTAAGAAAATACTTGAAGAATTTGGTGGCGTTTTCTTGTCTGATGTTGTGGGTCTGGGTAAAACTTATATTTCTGCTTTATTGGCCAATCAGTTGCCAGGGAGGAATCTAGTTATTGCCTCACCCTCGCTATTAAGTAAAGACAACCCCAATTCATGGATAAATGTATTTCACGATTTTAAAATTGCATCTGATTTTGAATCCATTGGTAAGCTTGAGAAAATTCTTGAAAGGGGAACAGACCGTTACGATAATGTTTTTATAGACGAAGCCCACAAGTTCAGAAATGAAACAAATATGAGTTATGAGCTTCTTTCAGCTATTTGCAGAGGTAAAAAAGTTATACTTGTAACAGCAACCCCATTAAATAATTCACCGATTGATATCCTTACCCAGATAAAACTGTTTCAGCGTGGAAGGAACAGTACTATTCCGGGAATTAAAAACCTTGATTTTTTCTTTGGTTCTTTACAAAAACGGCTTAAAAACCTTGACCGTCGGACAGATTACGAAACATATATCGAAATTGTTAGGGACAATGCTAAACAGATACGTGATAAGGTACTAAAGCATATAATGGTAAGGCGCACAAGGAAAGAAATTGAAATTTACTTTGCAGAAGATTTAAAACTACAGGGTCTTAAATTCCCTTCAGTTTCCCCGCCAGAACCAGTCTTTTATGAATTGAATGCAGAACTCAACAAGATTTTCAACGATACAATACGTCTTATAACCGATAGGTCTACATTTAAATACGCTCGTTACACACCACTTTTATATTTAAAAGAGGAATTAAGTGATTTTGAGAAAACTTCTCAACGCAATATGGGTAGCTTTATGCGTACTCTATTGGTTAAAAGGCTCGAAAGCAGCTTCTATGCATTTAAAAAAACACTTGACAGGTTCATCAATTCATATGATAATTTCTTGACCGCATTCAATTCAAACCATGTATATGTAAGTAAAAAATACTGGTTCAAAATAATAGAGTTCTTCTTAAACGATGATTTTGATGCAATTCAAAAATTAATAGATGATGAAAAAGCGGAAGAATACAAAGCATCAGAATTCAGAAAAGAATTTAAGGAACATCTTATAGCCGACCTGAAAACTTTAAAAACCATTAAGGATTACTGGGATAAAATTGACTACGACCCTAAAATTGAAAAGTTTATAAAGGAAATAGAAAAACAGGACTGCTTAAAAAAGAACAAACTAATTATATTCACCGAATCAAAAGAAACTGCCGAATATCTTTCTTCCGAGCTCAAATCACGCATCAATGAAAAGGTAATTCTTTATCATGGGAATTCAGGAAACGAGGATTTAAATGAGGTAATTGCCAATTTTGATGCAAAGGCCAAAAAGAAAGAAAATAAATACCGTATATTGGTTTCGACCGAGGTTTTAAGTGAAGGTATCAACCTGCATAGGTCAAATGTTGTTATTAATTACGATATTCCATGGAATCCTACACGCATGATTCAAAGAGTTGGGCGTATTAATCGTGTTGACACACCTTTTACCGAGATTTATACGTACAATTTCTTCCCAACCGAGGAATCAAATGATATAATTAAACTCCGTGAAGCTGCTGTTTCCAAAATCAACTATTTTATTGAAATGCTTGGTAACGATGCAAAGTTGCTTACCGATGGTGAGGAGATAAAATCTTTTGAATTATTCAATAAACTTACATCTAGGGAATTCATTTTAGGTGATGAAAACGGTGAAGAAAGCGAGTTAAAATACCTTAATATCATTACTGATATAAGAGACAATAACGAAAAACTATTCAGGAAAATTAAAGCTTTGCCGAAAAAAGCACGTTCATCAAGGAAAGTTGAAGAGCAACATAATTTGAAAACTACATCATTAGTAACTTATTTTCGAAAAGGAAAACTCGAGAAGTTTTATATTTCCAATGGAAAATCGGCATTGGAACTTGATTTTTTGTCTGCTGCAACTCTATTTGAAGCCACTGAAAAAACAAAATCTCTTAAGCTTTTAAGTTCATATTATGAATTTCTGGATTTGAATAAATCCACACTAATAAATGACTTGAAAGAAGAAGAAGTTGAGGAAATGACTTCATCACGGGGTAGTCGTGATAATGCAATCAGGATTCTTAAAATTTTGAAATCGAAGGAAATAAGGAAATACCACGGGTTTACCGATACAGACGAACAATATATAAAAGATGTTT
>JAAZCB010000738.1 GCA_012513545.1 Clostridiaceae bacterium | reverse complement strand
GCCAACCTGTCAATAAAGCAAGGTGAATTTATTTCAATTGTTGGACCGAGCGGTTCGGGAAAAAGCACACTCCTGCATCTTTTGGGAGGATTGGACAGGCCTACCTCGGGTAATGTTTTTTTTGAGGATAGAGATATGTACAGTCTTAATGAAAAGGAAATGTCAATATTGCGAAGGAGAAAATTCGGGTTTGTGTTTCAGTTCTTTAACCTCATACCCGTGCTTACTGTGGAAGAAAACATTATGCTTCCGCTCTTGATTGACGGAAGAAAGGCTTATAATGGCTATATTAAAGAATTGATTGACTTTTTAGGTCTTGCTGACAGATGCAAACACCTTCCCAACGCCCTTTCCGGGGGACAGCAGCAGAGGGTCGCAATCGGACGGGCATTGGCAAATAAACCTTCTGTAATCTTTGCAGATGAGCCTACAGGGAATCTTGACACTAAAGCCGGACGGGAGGTAATAAATCTTTTCAAGATGTCTGTAGCCAAATTTCAGCAGACTGTTGTCGTTATAACACATGATCCGTCAATTGCTGCATTAAGTGACAGGGTTATGCATATAGAGGACGGAAGAATAGTATCACAGGAGGTGTGCAGCAAATGAAAAACTATCTTTCGTTAAGCACACGATATGCCCTGCGACGCCCTCGTTCAACAATTGCAATAATGCTTGGAGTTATACTTTCAACTGCAATACTGACCTCAATTGTTACCATACAGGAAACCTACAGGGTGTATGTGATTCAAAAATCGGAAGAGGAGTACGGAAACTATCATGCAGCCTATGTTCTTCCTCGGCAGGATGTTGTTGACAAAGTAAAAAATAATGTACTTGTAAAGGATGCAGGGATTACATGTGAAATTGCCGGAGAAAGACTTGAAAATGGCATTTATATGAATAAAGTTGCTGTCGGGAAAGAGGCATGGAAACTCTGTGGCATACAATTGGTTGCGGGGAGCAGACCGGTTAAAGAGGGTGAGTGTCTTATTGAGGAATGGGCAGCAAAAGAACTTAAAATAGAAGGGTTTCCTGCAAACCTCAACGGTTCGGTTGTTACGGGAATAATTAAAAGCAAACAGCGGTCTCTTAGGAATTACTCAACGCTTGCGGTATATGATATGGATGGCAGCCATTCATTGATTAAACATGACGGGAAGAAAAGCCTGCTGGTCCGCTTTAAAGAAGGTGTTGACATATCCTATGGTATATCCGCACTCTCGGCGATTAAGGGATTGGAAAGCGCAAAAATGAACCGAAACCTGCCTGAAGATGATATTGATAAGGAATACTCAACAATGCAGTACTCTCTTTGGCTCATAGGTTTGATAATTTCTATTATAGTACTTCTGGCGGTGTTTATGTCGATTTTCAGTATCATGAACCTTTCCGTGCTGGACAGGATTCAACAGTATGGTATTTTAAGGGCTGTTGGTTTGAATCCGGGACAGCTGATCTGGATTGTTTTGCTTGAGGCTCTTTTTATTTGCCTTATAGCTATACCTTTAGGGATAATGGCCGGGCTTGGCATTTCCTGGATTGGTGTAGGAAGGCTTATTTTTCTCCCGGAAGGGGGAATTGGAATTGCAATCAATATAGGTAATATGATACTTTGTGTAATATTCTGTGTGCTTGCCGTATTTGCATCTTCAATACTGCCTGCCGTTAAAGCAGCAAAGATTACTCCTCTTATGGCTATTGCCGGTGACACGGGTGTTGTGGCAAACGAGAGCAGTTTCAGCCCGGGGGCAAGACAGCAGAGACTGATAAAGGCTTTCGGGAAAGTTGGATTTATTATTGGTATGGCATATAGGAATTTGTGGCGGAGAAAATTTAAATTATTATTAAGTGTTGTTTCCTTAAGTTTTGCAGTCGTTATACTTATGGTGTATTCCTTTCTTACACAGTCTGAGCGTGCTTCAAATGAGGGACGCAAAGATGAATATACTCCAGATTTTATTATAAGTCGTGATTTTAAAGATTTCACTGCAGTTCTTGATGTTAACAATGTTAAAGAGGAGATTTTTAATCTTGATGGAGTCAAAAACTTCTATAGTGTAGGATATCTAGATGGTATAGGGCTTGATAATATTCCACACTACACAATGATGTTCAGGAAAGATGCTTTAGCCGATGAGTATTTAAGATTTCAGAAACATTGTATTCATGAAGATAATAATGAAAATGGTCTTATAGGGTATAGCGGATTTGCAATATATTCTTACACAAGTAAGGAATTAGCAGTTGCAGAGAAATACCTGCTTGAGGGCAAAATTGATGAGGACAGTATGCTTAAGAATAATGAAATCCTTATTCCACGGTATGTAACAACAATTGCGCGAAATATTCGATATACAACTCTTGAACCCGGAGATGAGATTGAACTGGTATTATTTGACATACGTAATTCTGAAAATAAAAAAAGATTCAAATTTAGAATTGGGGGAGTGCTTGATTGCGCGCCGTATTGCCCATATAATGTCAATGACGGATTTTTTGTAATAATGCATCCGGAAGTTTTGAAAGACCTTCTGGAAGAGTATGCTCCAGGCAGTTTAGCATATAGTATTTACATTGATATGGATGAGAATGCTAGCATTTACTTTTTATATAATGAGCTCAAACAGATTGTATCAAAGTATTCCGGCTATGATGTTTATTATGGTAAGAAGCACATTAAAAACGAAATAGAGCTTCAGAAGAGCTATAGACAAGCAGATCAAATTGCCTATGGAATCCTTGCCTGCATTGCCTTTATTGTAATGTTAAATATTGTGAATACCATAAGCACGAAGCTAATTGCCAGAATGCGTGAGTTTGGAATGTTGAAATCCGTCGGCATGTCTCCGGGACAGTTAAAAGGTTTAATCCTTGCAGAATGTCTTTTTTACGGCATCTTAAGTTGGATTCTCGGGACGGGCATAGGACTTTTATTGAACTACATTTTTTATCTGATGCTATCAAAGAACCATAATGTAGTATGGGTTACGCCTTGGCGCGAAATGTATGCAGCTTTTGGAGTATGCATCACTGGGTGCCTTCTGGCATCAATCTTTCCTATCAGGAGAATGATGCGCATCCACACTGTAGAAGCTATAAGAGCGATTGATTAGACAAGAGAACCATCTTCTTGTGAGACAGTCTGACGGTTCTCTTGTCTTAATTTTGTCTTAAGGCTTATGTAATGAAGTGGGATTTGAAAACACTCCATGGTTTGAAAAGGAATCATCATTTTTATAAAGAATATATAATAGTATTAATTTATTGATTCTTTGGTGATATGTGGTAGAATATTGTTGACACATACATTTTAGTTTATAGTCGCACCTGCAATTGGAGTTATAATTAAATAGGGAGTGAGTATAATGAGGGATTTTGTGCAAAAGCTAGAAAAACAAACAATGATTATCTTTAAGGATATTGATATTACTCTGGCATTTATTAACGAGGATTACTGGGATAAAAGAGTTGGTGGCTATATAATCTGGAAGCAACTTTACCATATGCTCAATTCTATAGATAGAATTTATACACTCCCTACAATATACGAATACCCAAGTTTTCATGTTGATGGTTTGAATTCTTTGGATCAGGAATCTAAAATCAAACTAAATAAAGAAACTCTATCTAGTTACTTTTTAGTCATCAAAGACAATGTTACAGCTTATTTAAAAAACATGGATGATACTTATCTTCTGGAAGAGGTTATTTGTCAGGAAATGAAATTAAGTCGATTTGACTTGATACTGGCTCAAATTCGACATATGAGCTGGCATTTAGGATATATACATAGTTGTATAAAACAGGAAACTTGTATGTTGCCTGAATACATAGGTATTAATAGCGAGCACTATCCAATAGACTAGGGCAAACACTTGATAAAAAAATCATTTTTTCAAGTGGGCATTATGGTACAGAGATAATAATGAGCAACATTACCGAGGAAGAAACTAATATTATTAAAGATTTAGCGAAGCAATGTAAAGAAGTTGGTAATATAAATGTTTGGGAAGAAAAGCAAGTAGAGGAAGAACAATTTTTTTAAAGAAGATTAGCGATGGAAAAAGACAACGAACAATTATATTAAACCGGCTTATGTCACAAGAGATATAATTAGCAGTATAGCAAAATGGGCAGTAGATTATTTCAAGACTTTATAAGTGGGGATAATCTTTGTAGAAGGGTGAGGGCTTATGTTTATCAAATCAGGTGATGTAATATCTCTAAGGCATTACTCCAATTCGTTTGAGACAAAGGGAATTGTTCTTGATGTGATACGTGAGTTGAGTGATGATATTTTAAGTGTCAAAATCGGCAAGAATTTAACCTGCGTCAAATTCTTGGAAGATGACCCTGTTGTCCTGGGATTGGAAAGGGGCGGAAACATTTATATATCCAGTTGTTATGTGGTTTGTATTGTTGTTCATGAAGGAATAATCAAACTTGCTCTAAACAATGAAGAATTTATTGTTAACAACAGGGCGCATGAGCGTTTTCCTGTTTCCATACATGCAAACATTAGGAACAAAATAAGTAATGAAGGATACGTGGCAGTAATTAAAAACATAAGCTATAACGGTTTGATGATATGTTCAAAAAAAGAAGAGGTAGAAGGAAATACGCTCGATGTAAGGTTTTACTTTAACAGTTCCGAAATATATTTAGGAGCGAAAATAATGTGGAAAATGAAGCGTTCAACTGATTATGAATACGGTCTTAAGATTATTTACATGGAATATAATTGTCAAAGTTTGCTTGGTAATTTTATTGAAAAACTAAAACAGGAACAGGAAGATTTTATTAGAAATTTAATAGAAGAGTAGATTATACGAAAACAGGTAATGGAGAATTACTCCATCACCTGTATTTGTAAGAGAAGGGAGTCTAATGACTTCCCTCGTAAATGAAATTGGTAAAGCTGTAGTTCATACCGGAATTGTTGTCCCAGTTACCTTGAGAATCCTTAAATGCTATATTGATATTACCTGCTCTGATAACAGGGAGCATTAATTCAAATTTCCCATTATTCAAATTATGCATGGGATAATTGTTGACATCTTCCCAGCTAAGGTTATTTCCATATCCCACAACTGCTTCTATTTCTTCTGCACCGCTATTGGCAAGGATACCGCTGTAAACAAGTCTGAGAGTATTCCTGGCATCCTGAAGCTCAACACCGCTGCCGGAATAAGAATTGTCTGCACTGGCCATATCGTTTCCGTAAGGCTCTGAAGTCATATCAAGTGAAAACTCTTCGTTGAAGGGCTGATATCTGTTAAGGCTGCTTTTAACACTCTCGTGGTCATTTTTGTTTTCAGGTTTCATATTGGAGTTTGTATTAAAAAACATGTCCATAAATCCCATATTCTTGCCTCCCAACATTCTGAATT
>JAAZCB010000737.1 GCA_012513545.1 Clostridiaceae bacterium | reverse complement strand
TGTCATTGTTGAAGAAATCCCACCCTTCAGTATCATCTATCAAATTGTTCAAATCATCATCTATTCCATTATCAGGAATCTCCATCCGGTTTGTGAAAATTCTATCCTTTAGAGAAACATGATTGATATCTGTACCTGTATCCAAAACAGCTACTATAACATCCTCCGAGCCTTTTGTCATATCCCATGCTTTATTTAAATTAATACTTGAATGCAGTTCTTTCAGACTTTCTTCAAACTGTTCAATACTATCGAGTAACAACTGATTGTCTGAAATTTCAAAGGTCGTAAAAACAAAATCTTCTTGAACAGATTCAACTCCATCTGTTTTTTTAAGTCTTCTACAACATCTTCAATATTATCGGTATCACCGATTTCATAAACCTCAATATCTTTTGAATATGCTTTATTACTTAAATCCAGCCTTCTTATTTTATGCTTTTCGTTAATAAACCTTGAAGCATCTTTTTTTGATTCCATGTTTTTCATCTTTACAATGATGTTCTTCTTTGATAACAACCGTGTTTGATAATCATCTCTTGCAAATGTTACATAAAAACCTGCTATCATTATAGCCATAATAATAGATACATAAATTAGACCTTTTAGTAATTTTTTAGTAGTCATTTTCTCTCCCCCATTAAATAATAAGTTAATTTTTATCCAAATTTAGACATGGGAATTCTACCATTAACTATATAAATAGTCAATGATTTTATATATTGTTGTTCTGAATTTACTTTTATTTATAGTCAAAATAAGAAAGCCAGATTTAGTGGGCGCGTCTTAGGGATTTTAATCCCGGAAAAATACCGGCATAGTTTGGTATCTATTACCGACTATGCCGATTTTTCTTATTCAGTGGTGGATGTAGAAACCAGCAGGTCAAACTCGCCAATGCAGTTATAAATAATCTTGATACGCTGTACTCGTCTAGCATAAATGTGCTCAAGATTTTTTAAACGAACTCCCTGATAATACCCGCGCTGTGAGTTCCTATATGTTTGTTCACTTTCTTACCTAGGTTAGGAAGTAGTTAACTCCAAGTACGCTCTCTTTTCTTTGATCATAGTAGATTTCAGTTCAGCCACCCGGCTTTCAAGTGTATACTGCTTGTCTTCATAACTAGCAGTCATCTTGGCAAATCGCTCATCTGAAATTTTACCCAATGTTGTCCTCATAGTGCCTTAGTATAATATCGTCCAACTTGCTGATACGAGCCTGTGACTGCACTAATTCTCGTTAGCCTTCACGCCAAGCTCTGTACTTGTTTTCTTAGTAACCAGCTCCACAAATTCATTTTCATATCATTGTCTCTTCCAAAAGCTGTTACCCGGTTTATGCCTTCAAGGAACAATTCCTCAACAACCACATTGCGTATCTGGTGAGAACTGTAGCCGCCTTTAATCTTACGGTAGTTGGCACACACAAAATGCTCCTTGTTATGCTCCCAACCTCTGTGGTGTACTTGGTACGGCTTGTTTCCACAATCAGCACAGAAGAGCATCCTGTAGAGGATTGGCATTTCGCTTCGCGGTGTATGCCTGCGTCTTCCATCTCGGATATTCTGCACTACTTCGATAAAGATGAAATTAGCAATCAATATGTAAAACGTAAACCAGATCTTGCTATTGTACGAGATTTGGAATATAATATGTCTAATTAGCATGATTAGGAGGATACCATGAATTACATGTCTGCTAAAGAAGCTGCGGAACTTTGGGGAATTTCACAAAGACGAGTGGCTACATTGTGCTCTGAACAAAGAATACCAAATGTTAAAATATTTGGCAACATGTGGATTATTCCCAAGGATGCTAAAAAACCAATTGATGGCAGGAGTATTAGACATATGAAAGAAAAGAGAATGAAACCTTTTGTTAAATGGGCTGGTGGAAAAGGCCAGCTTATAGACGAAATTAGAAAACAATATCCTAAAGGACTTGGAGATACCATTCGAAAATATGCTGAACCTTTCGTTGGTGGTGGTGCAGTACTGTTCGACATACTTAATGAGTATGAGTTGGATGAGATTTATATTAGTGATATAAATGCTGAACTGATTAGCACTTATCAAGTTTTACGTGATAACGCTGATGCTCTAATTTCCCGATTATCACAGTATCAAGATGAATATCTCCCTCTTAGTGATGATTTCCGAAAAGAGTATTATTATGAAAAAAGGAAAAAATTTAATGAACTTAAATGCCAAGACTTTTTGAACACTGAGATAGCGTCTCTTTTTATTTTCCTTAACAGAACATGTTTTAATGGCCTCTACAGGGTAAACTCCAAGGGCGAATATAATGTCCCTATTGGTTCATATAAGTCACCACTGATATGTGATGTGGATAATTTACGGCAGGTATCAAAAGCTCTGTCGGGCGTCTCAATTGTATGTGGGGATTATCGCAAATCTAATGATTTTATTGACAATAATACATTCGTTTATTTTGATCCCCCTTACCGTCCGCTTAATGCGACTTCAAGTTTTACGGCCTATACCGAAAACATGTTTGATGATAAAGCACAATCAGAACTTGCTGAATATATTCAGCAAGTATCTGATAAAGGTGCTTATGTAGTCGCAAGCAACTCTGATCCAAAGAATATTAATCCAGACGATGACTTCTTTGATGAACTTTATTCGAAGATGAAAATAATGCGCATTTCTGCATCGCGAATGATTAACAGCAACGCAGGTTCTCGTGGAAAAATAAGCGAATTACTTATTTGTAGTTATTGAGGAGAAAAAAATGAAAAGAAATTTTGATGAATGGTTAAGCAAATTTCGGCTTAGTATTTCTGGATACGATTACTATGTTGATTTCGAAAAGGTTATAGAAAATGTTGAGCGCATGAAAATTGAACTCAATATTCTAAATTCCCTAATAGGGTCGAATGATATAGAACGAGATTTTGAAAGCATTATTAAAAAATATCCGGAAACGCTCAAATGTATACCACTGCTTCTCGCAGTACGTGGATATGAAATATACGCACAAGATGATGATGGTGTATTTTTATACCGTTTTGATAAGACGAATTTTTCGGTAG
>JAAZCB010000736.1 GCA_012513545.1 Clostridiaceae bacterium | reverse complement strand
TTGGGATCGTTTTACAAGCAGTCCCCAACGGGTAGTGAGTCAATAGTATGGAACATGAATCTTTTTATCAGTGACAAATCAGTTGAATTTACTACTTCACTGTCAAGATATACATATGCTGCTCTAAGCTGATTACTTGTTAAACTGATGACCCTAAGGAGGTTCGAACCTTTCATATTTAAATACGAACGCAAGATTTTATTTCAGCGGGAATTTATTAAAATAAATAAGACTATTTCCTATCATGAAGAAGTTTAGTGGAAAAGTCAGGCTTATAATTTTTTGAAATCCAGATAAAGGTGAAGGTATAATGTAAATAAATAATATATAATGTAAGCAAAATGGATGTTACATAATAAAAAAACATTGAATTGGGATTGATGGGATGAAGAAAGCTTTAATTGAATTTTGTAAATCTATAAGGTTAGAACACGTAGGGATAGCACCTTCCGGTCCTTATAACGATTTGAAGGATTTGTGGGAAAAGAGGATTGAAAAGGGCTTTGTGCATGCTTTTAATAAAGGAAGTTTGGAGAAAATGATTTGCCCGAATTTGACTTTGGAGGATGCAAAATCGGTAATAGTGTGTTTATTTCCCTATTATTGCGGTAATTTTGAAAATGCCAATTTATCAAAATATGCTTACAGTGTGGATTACCATATAACAGTTAAAAATATGCTGGAGAAAATAGGGGATTTTTTGCAAAAAAAGATTCAAGGGTTTAATTACGAAGCCTTTGCAGACACAGGACCGCTTAATGACAGATATCTGGCCTATAAAGCGGGGTTGGGCTTTTTCGGAATTAACAACCATATAATAACGGATGAATACGGCTCTTATGTTTTTATAGGATATATTATAAGCAATTATCCCTTTGAGCCTGACAAACCGCAGGACAGGACATGCCGAAAATGCTTTGATTGTGTGAAAAGATGCCCCGGACAGTGCATTTTAGGTGACTTTACAATAAATCCGTTTAAATGCAGGTCTTATATATCTCAAAAGAAGGGCGAACTATCCGCGGAAGATATGGAGATTTTAAAGAAAAATCCTTTGATTTGGGGATGTGATGTATGCCAGGATGTCTGTCCCCACAACCAAAAGGTAAAAAAGACGGTGATGGAAGAGTTTAAGCATAATATTAAGTACAGAATAGAATATGAAGAGCTTGAAGAAATTTCTAACAATGAGTTTTTTAGAAGATACAAGGATAGGGCTTTTAGTTGGAGAGGCAAAGGAGTTTTAAAAAGAAATTATGAAATTATTAACGAGCTATGAAGTGTTTTAACAAGTTGCAAATCATATATGTGAAGAAAAACGTGAAAGAAACTTAAATTTTCTTTTACACTTTTCTTCACATTTAGCGAAATTTCGCGAAGTAAAATTACCGGAAGAGTGAAATAACCCGATGCCCTTGAGCTAATTCACTCGCTTCATATTTTCAATTTCTTCCTGAATTCTCTTTTTATCGATGCGTTCAAAAAGAATATTTACATCTTCAATAATTTGATCAAACGGCACTTCAGTGTATTTCCAACCGGTTGATTCTATATGAAGCATGCTGCGGATTTTTGACGATGAAAAGGGCAGGAAGGGCTCCAGTAAAATTGATAGATTGGCAATAATTTGAACACAGGTAAAAAGGGTTTGCCTGCATTTTTCTATGTTTTGCTTAAGGGTGATCCATGGCTGTTCTTCGTCAAAAAACTTGTTCGCTG
>JAAZCB010000735.1 GCA_012513545.1 Clostridiaceae bacterium | reverse complement strand
TTAGGGAAGAGATAAAAGGCGCCCTGCGGTTTCATACACGAAAAACCGAGGCTCACAAGATTATTGTATAATAGGTCACGTCTTACCTTATACAAATCTACATCAACAGCCTTGTCAACCGAGTCTGCAATTACTTTCTGGAACATTGACGGGGCATTTACATATCCAAGAATCCTGTTGCAGAAAACCAGTCCGCCCAAGAGAAGTTCAATATCCTTAATACCTGGATTTACAGCAATATAACCGATTCTTTCGCCCGGCAGTGAAAGTGATTTACTGAAGGAATTAATAACAAACGAGTTTTGGAATATTTTTAGTATTGGAGGTACTACAACTCCATCATATATAATTTTAGTATAGGGTTCATCGGATAGTACATAAATTGTAGAACTGTATTCCTGTTCTTTTGCTTTTAATATTTTTTCAATGTTCTCGAGCAATTCTCTGCTGTAAACAAAACCTGACGGATTGTTTGGTGAGTTTATCAAAATAGCCTTGGTGTTCTTGTTTATACTGTTTTTAAGTGCAGTAAGGTCAGGTTCGAAGCTGTCCTTTACTGTAGGAACAACAACAGCTTTTCCGCCGTGGTTGTCAATATAGAATAGATATTCTGCAAAGTAAGGGGCAAATAAAATAATTTCGTCACCAGGGTCGAGAAGCGTTTTTAATACTACGTTAAGGCCTCCGGCCGCACCGCAGGTCATAATAATGTGATCGTGTGCCAGTGAAACGCCTGTTTCTCTGCTTACGTACTCTGCAACCTTCTGTCTTACATCATCAAAGCCGGCATTGCTCATGTAGCGGTGTGTTTCCGGTGCATCATCCTTAACAATACTCATTAATGATTTCTTAACCGATTCAGGTGGTTCGGGATCGGGGTTGCCAAGAGTAAAATCATACACATTTTCTGCTCCGTAAAGCTTCCGAAGCTTTTGCCCTTCTTCAAACATTGCCCTTATCCAGGAAGAACTTTTTAAATTATTAACTATTTTTTGAGATATCATAAATAAAACTCTCCTTTATCAAAAAATTATCTTTTATTTATTTTTTAACTCTTCAATTATATGTATGTCGGGTGTAACAACAATTGTCTTAAAATTATTATATATTACCATTCCGGGTTTTGCACCACTTGGTTTCTTTACATTTTTGACCTGAGTATAGTCAACCTCAACATGGGAGGACATCTGTCCTTTACTGTGATAAGCAGCAAGGACGGCAGCTTCATAAAGAGTTTTATCGGGAATGTCTCCCTTAATCTTTTTAATAATAACGTGAGACCCCGGAATATTTTTTGTGTGAAGCCACATGTCATTAGAGGAGGCAAATTTCAGAGTTAAAGCGTCATTTTGAAGGTTGTTTTTCCCGACATAAATATCAAGGCCGTCTGAAGATTTGTATAGATAGGGAGAAGAGGGCTTGACTCCCTTCTTTCCGGAAGATTTCTTCCTTGAAAGGATATACTCCTGTCCTATTAGCTCTTCCCTTATTTCCTCTATTTCTTTTAACGATGATGAGGTCTCAAGATTATGAAGGACACTCTCAAGATACTCAAGTTCTTTTTTGGTTTCTGAAAGTTGCTCACAGGTGAAGGTATATGCACTTTTTGCTTTGGAATATCTCCTAAAGTATCTTTGGGCATTTTCCTGGGGTGAAATAGTCTCGTCGAGAGGTACTTCGACATATTCATTGTTTTGGCTATAATAATTCAATAAAGATACCTTATCAGTATTTCTGGGGATACAGTAAATGTTGGCTGTAATTAGCTCGCCGAAAAGCTTGTACTGTTCGCGGTCAGCAACTTCCCTCAGTTTGTCGTTGTGAATGGATAGCTTTTTCCTGCAGCGCTCCAGGTTGTTATTGAGGGCTTTTGTAATATCGGACTTTTTCTGAGTAAGCCTTTCTACATTATCCCTTGCGGAATAAAAAATATCAAGGGCTTCGCTGATTGAATCTACAAACCTGACGTCAGCAAACTGCTTAAGTTGGAGAGAATGAAAATCTATGGGTTTTTCGTGCTCCTGTCCGCTCCAGATTATGTTCGGCTGAAAGTCTGAATTAATGATCTTTTCTATCATTTCTGCTGTTTTGTGCTTGAGCTTCTCAATCATATTTAATGACAGATCGGAGGTGGCGGTTCTTCCATCGACTCCGGCAAGATAACAGATTTCTTCACATAATAATGGGCTGAAGCCTTTGATATTATTAAGCAGGTACCTGGATATGCGTACGCTGTCCTGGGTTTGCATATTTTCGAATAATAAATCAACCTCAAGATTTTCAGGACTGGTCTTTTCCTGCGGGGGAGGCAGCATATAAAGCCTTGCAGGCATAATTTCCCTGATGCGGCTTATTTCACTGTCAACATGCTTAATTGAATCGATTATTTTGTCCTCGTTGTTTAACAAAATAATATTGCTGTGTTTTCCCATTATTTCAATTATAAGTTTTTTTAAGGTATAATCTCCAAGTTCACTTATGTTCTCCACGTACATGGTAATTATTCTTTCGTAGTCGTGGAACTCAATACCGTTAATTCTTCCTCCTGACAGGTGTTTTCGCAAAAGCATGCAGAATACAGGAGGGACCTGAGGGTTTTCTTTTGAAGCTTCTGTAATGTGAATTCTTGGATTATTAGCATTTGCTGATATTACCAGCTTTATATTCTGACCCTTGGCTCTTATGGTCATCAAGACTTCATC
>JAAZCB010000734.1 GCA_012513545.1 Clostridiaceae bacterium | reverse complement strand
TTTATTCTTTCAATTACTGTCTCTATATCTGAAATATTTTTAACTAAAATTCCCGTTTTTAAAGGCTTTATCAATTCATTAATTTTATCAAATAATTGATTATCAGTATAAATATTTTCTCCAATACTTTCTAATAATGTTTTTTGCTGTGCTTGTCTTTGATTTTCATAACCCCCGTTTCGAATTTCGGATTTGATAGCATTAAATGATTTCTTAATAACATCTTTAACTTTTGTAACTTCTGAAAATCCAATAATATCCGAAAAATATTTAAGTTTATCTGTTTTAGTGGAATCAACAAAGTTTCTTAAATCTTGATAACGTAATATTAAGTTTTCATCTCTCGACTTTTCAATATATGACAAAAAATCAGCTTCATCACTGGAGTTTTCAATTACGAGTTTCCCCTTTTTTAGATTTAGTTCTTTATTGTTAGATAAATTGTTAGAAGATAAATCAATGTTGATTGAAGCAGGTTCTGAATCTTCAATATATGCATTGCGTAACGCCTCTTTACCGTCTCTGCCAATTTCTTCATTGCTCAGATGTTTAACCTTTTCATAGTAAAACCATTCAATTGCATCAGCAATAGTGCTTTTTCCAGTGCCATTATCCCCATATAGTAAAACAGATTTCCCGTTTAAATCCAGTTCCGCCTGTTTTTTCACACCTCTAAATCCTGATATTGCAATCTTATTAATCCTTGTTTTCATCTTTCGCCTCCCTTAGTTTTTGCAATTCATTTTTAATATTTGTATCCGTAAACTTGTTTTGAGAGTACAAAGATGTAAACAATTCTGCAATTTCCTTGTCAACTTCTGGTAAGTTTTCAATTTCATTAAAGAAATCTTCAAGTATTTGTTTTCCTGATTTAAAATTTTCCATAAGTATTTCTATTTAATCAAAATAATTCCAATCGATGGCAATATCAATGTCTAAATCAGTTTTAAGCACTTCAAAGCCTGTTTTGTTGTTGCAAATTGGATAAACACCAAATTTTTCAACAAAGTTTAGAATAAAATAACTTTCTAAGTCCTCAATTCGCAAATTCCAAAATGATTTAAGCATTTCAAAATTAATATATGTAAAAAACAAGGGTTCAATTTTTCTATAATTCTGTAATCCAACATTTTTAGACTTGCCATCAAAATGCCCTGTTAACCGACTGCCAATGCTATTTGTTTTTTTTTCACTCATGCCAATATAGAGTAATCGGGATTTCATAAATGGATATTGAATAAGTGTTTTAGATGTAAAAATAAAATACAACCCAACGATACCCGAAAGTGGTTTAATATTGCTCATTTCAAACTGGCGTGCTGTGTCGAAGTTAATTTTTATGGTTTGCATCTTTTTTTTTTAGCCGATTCTTTCATAGGGGTAAACATTTTTATAGTTTCTATGGAGATATGAACCTAATGAAGGAGCATCTCGTAAATTTTCAAATTCGTGTAAAGGAACGCCTTTATAAACATAAAGACTTCCATTAAGGAATCTTACATAAACTTGTTCGTTTTGGTCGTCATAACCAATACTTTCAATATTGGATGAACTAACTGGAATCATTTCTGGTACACTCATAATTTATAATTTTTATTTCGCCAAGATTTTAAAAGACTTTTGTATTCGTTTTCAGTTTTTTCAATTGTTTGAAGCCACTTTTCTGATGCTTTTGGGTCAGAACTTTTCGGAGCATTAGATATTTTAAAGAATTTCACTCTTGAAGGAATTTTTACAGCTTCTCCTGAAATTAATGCTTCCCCTGTTCTTAAACTTGGAAGCAAATCAACTATGCTTTGCAATTCGTCTTGTACAGCAGACCTTATATGACCTCTGTCTTTAGAATTGTTCATCCTTAAAGCTATCATAGTTCCGCATTGACTAAGAACAGTCTCATCCAATTCAGAAGGTCTTTGAGTAACTAGTAATAAACCAACACCATATTTTCTTCCTTCTTTTGCAATCATTTGAACCGTTCTTGATGAAATTGAATGCTCTCCTGCCTTCAAGTAACTATGTGCTTCTTCAAGAACTATTAATAGCGGTTGATTTTTCCCACCAACTTTGGTATTCACCCCCCAAAACAATCCATCATAAATAATTTTTAAAAGTGTTCCTGAAATGGAAGACATTATTTCGCTTGGAATTCCTGATAAATCTAAAATTGTAATTGGTAATGAGTTTCCTAACCAATCATAAAATAGGCTGTCAATATCTTTAGTGATTTTTCCTTGTATATCAGGCGTTAAATCACCAGGAGCAAATAAAAAACTGTAACTGCTATCATTCAATTTATTCCTCATACTATCAAGAAATCCAAGTAAACCCTTTGCTTTTTGATTTAAAAATGGGGGGCTACTTCCTAATCCAGCAGGTGGATATTCATTTGATTTTAGAGTTTCGATTTCGCCTTTTTTCAATTTTTCAGAAACTGTAATCCTGTCAGCTTGAAAAGTTTTCCTTTCAAAATCATCTAGCTCAAACCAAAGTCTTTTTATACTAAACGGAATTGGAGAATCTGCCGTAATAGATTCTTTAGCAACATCAATTTTATTCTCAATAGCACTTGATATTTTTGCTTCAACAACTTTTTCTCTTATGTATTCTCGATTGGCATCCGTTAAATTTCCTGAAAATATTTTCATTAACTCATTAAAAGGTAATGCCCAAAAAGGAATATATAGCTTGTTTTTATCATCTTTTGGACTAGTTTCAATAACACGAGAATATTTTGAAAGAGCATCATTATATTCACCGTGCGGGTCAATCACTAATATTCTTGAACTGGGAAAATTTCTTTTTGCGATTGCCTCTAATAGGACGGAAATGAATTGGATTTTCCGCTTCCTGTTGAACCTACAATCGCACAATGTCTTGAAATAAGTTTATCTAAATCAATTTTTGCATCAAGACTTTCAGAGACGCTGATGTTTCCAACTGTTATTGAATTGGCTTCTTCATAGCCACCGTAAATAATATCTAAATCATTTATTGTTACTAAATGAACTTTGTCGCCTGTTGTGGGATATTGAGTTACACCTCTTTCAAATCTTTTTCCAACTTGTTCACCTGCGAGAACAATATTTATCCAACGTGTATTAGTCAAATAATCATAATCTCTGATTACGGCTTCTCTTAAGCTTTCAGGGATTGCAGCAGAACCAATCTGTGTTACAATTCCGTATAGATTAGCATAACCTAAAGGTATTCTCACAAATGAACCAATCTGACCAACACGATAAACGACACCATCAATAACAGGCATATTTGACTTTATATTATCAAAAAGTTTAACAGAAATACTATTTCCGCTAATACTATCAATTTCGCCAATTTCTGTAATCCTACTTTTTGACATTTGTACCAAATTTTTTGATTTCGTTATCGCTTATCATTTCATTTAGAAAATTTACAAGTTTGTAAAAATCAGGTAATTTAAACTCCCCTTTCCCAGTCCACTTTTCAGTTCCTTTAAATTCTTTATTTAGTTCTTCTGCATCAGTCGGACCATCTTCATCAAAAAATAAAACGACATTAACAGTATCTTCTTTGCTCGGCTCAGTTTTCAAACACCATTCACCATAACTACAACCAATAATTGCATTTCGACCACCATAAATTGAAATCTTTGAATTGCCTTTTGCTAATTCAGAAAGTTTACTATCAAGGGTTAATGAATATTCTATTTTCCCTGCATCATTTTTATATTTATCATAAATCAAGCCTATAACGTGAGATGTAGTATTGGTTTTTAAAGCGGAAATAATCCTTGAATTAATATGTTCATCTCCCCAAGAATAACCGCAGGTTATTAAAATAGAATCATCTTTCTTTAAGAAATTCGATAATCTGTCAAGTAAACTTTCGTATGGCTGTTTTTTTGAATCTTTGTATTTCAGAGAGGATGGGTAGATTAAAATATCATCATCATCAGGATTAACTCTTAAAATTTTCTCTGCGTCTTTGTCAAAATGCCATCCTAATGAACCGTGTATTTTCCATAATTTCGTTTGCTTTGCCAAAAACTCAAAATCTTCAACGGATTCAGGATTAAAAAATGGTCTAAGACTACCGCAAAAACCATCATAGTATGGAATTTCTTTGTTTTCTAAACCAAGCTCAAAAAGAAAGTCATAATTTGTAGTAAATATTTCTATAGGATATTTTCTTTCAGCTTGGCCAATCCAGTTAGCAAAGTCCGTGTGAACCAACTCACTTACAATTTCTTTAGTTGCAATTTTAGTGTCATCAATTTTGTGGACACTAACCATTTTTCTTACATTCTTTTTTATTTCAACTATAAGATTTTCAAAATCATCTTTTTTTAAGGAATTCAATGTGCCACTGCCTATAAAATTAGCTTTTTGTTCAAGATTCGATAAAATTGTTTCAATATTGAAATTTTGTTCACCCAATTCTTTCTTTATCTCCTCTAATGCAGTCTTATATTTCCCTACGGCTTCACCTGCTGTTTTTACAATTTCTGATGTCATTTGACCAATTGCAGGAACGGTAAGTGACTTATCGTTTTTTCTTGAAAGAGAACTTCCAGCACCAAATAAAAAACCAATTCTCTTTTTATCAGAGATAAGTATTTGTTGAATTCCTCTTATGTATTCTGAAGGATCGTGTGTAATCATATTTTCATACTATTAATTCCTATTTAATCTTCTTGATGAAAGCTTCTTCCAAATGCTATCGGCAAGTTTTATTTCTTTATCTGTAAAGCCGTAACCGTCTTTCAAAATCTGCTTATTGGTGATTTTTAAAATTTCGTCAATGCTTTTTTTCTCTCGCATCATTTTGTCAATGGTTGGAAGCAAATCAGCATTTTCGGTTTGATAGGGGAGTAATATTTTTCCTGCTTCGCTTGGCATTAGTTCTAAAACACCACCACCATAACTACGACCTACAATTTCAGAAAAAGCTAATGATAATGAATTGTAAAAACTGGCTATAAAAGCGTTTTTGTCCGTGTCTTTTTGCATAAACACACGGTGCATTGTATCAGTGGTATAAGCTTTTGCTTCATTAAGAATTAAACGGGGATACAAATTGTTTCTACGGATAAACAAAGCATCAGAAAGTTTGATGGAAGGTATTACAAACCAATCATCACGAATGCCTGTTTTGTAACCTTTGTTTACGCCCATTGATTCGCCCATACGAATATATGAGTTAGCTCCTTTGTGTCCGTTAATTTTCTCTTTTGCAGGGAACACCAGTAAGTGAGCTTTGGCTTTGGTTTGTCTGTTAAGTTTCCAATCCTTTTCCGTGAAAATTACGCTATTGACCTGAACACTTCTGCCAACCATTGGTTTTGCGTATTCTTTCAGGTCGTAAGCTTCTACAACTGGCAAAGGCACGGTAAAATAATCATTTGCACCTGTGGTAATACCTACTTCCACACTGGCATAATTACTAATTGTTGGAACTTTTCGTTTTTTGGCAATCTGTTCCAAAAAGTCAATCTCTTCTTGTTCCAAAAAGTAATAAGTCCATTTGTTTGACTTAAAATCTATCTTTTTGGAAGGACTTTTTAAAATGTTTACATCCAAGTTTTCAAGGTCTGAGGCGTCTCTTAATTCAAGGTGTTCAATCAAATGTGAATCACTTCCGTTTTTTTCACAAAGCAATAAAACAACTTCTTGTTGAATATCGGGGAAAACCAACTTTTCAAAAGAAATGATATTGATTTTATTGTAGAAATGAGCCAAAAACTCACGGAGTTGTTGAGCATATGAAACTTGCAATAATTCGGCAGGAATTACAAAACCAATTTTACCATTTTCTTTGAGTAACAAACTAGAGCCAACCACAAATGAAACCCAAGCATTGGTTAGTTTTGAATATTTGAGTTTAGCACGATTAAAAACTTTAATAGCTTCATTTTGCTGTTCTTCCTGAAAATATTGATAACGAATGTAAGGCGGATTGCCAACTACTAAATCAAATCTCTGTGTGGTTTCATTGCAATACAAATGAAAATCTGTATTGATTACATTCTTGTGGTTGAGTTTAATCTTTTCCGCTTTTTCTGCTTCAATATCATCAAATTCAATAGCTGTAACCGATTTGAATTTATGCTTGTTCTCTTTCAATTGTTCAAGGAAAACACCATCGCCACAACTTGGCTCTAAAATTTCATAATCAGAACTTCCATTGATGCCCCATTTCAAAATGAATGCAGCAATTGGCTCGGGTGTGTAAAATCCACCTCTCAATTTCTCGGCTGTTGCGTTCTTAATTAGCTTCATACAATTCTTTG
>JAAZCB010000733.1 GCA_012513545.1 Clostridiaceae bacterium | reverse complement strand
GTGCGGGCGCTGGAGAGTGGCTCGGTGCTACTGGAGATGAAGGACGGAAAGTATGAGCCGTTAGGTCCCGAAGATATTTTGAGCTTATGACAGTAAAAGATGTTTTGAATGCAATCTGGCAATTTTGCCGCTACCTCTTCTGGCCCCAGTGGGGCAGCAAGCGCCGTCGTGCCCAGGAAGAATATGAGAGGATGTTGGAGGAAGGGAGAGTGAAGTAAGTTTCAGTAAGAGAAAGCAGATTGTAATGCTTAAAGTTGCGTTTACACAAAAACAACTATGGATGTGGAGAAAGAATTAACTATGAAGTTGATAGAAATACTCGCGAAGAAAGCTGCAGCTCCAGAAGAAAAGCAGGTTCAAGCCCTCATAAAATCTGCTCTTCTTAGCGATAACTTGTCCACTTTCATAAAAGAAGTTGAGCTTGCTTCTCAAGGGATTGAAAAAGTTCGCTCGGAAACCGTGAAAGGTTTGGTGGAATATGCCAGGGCACACAATGAAGCTCAAATTAGAACTTTATATGGCGCTACTGAAAGAATTGAGGCAATCGTCGAGCGAGAGAATAACCGGTTGACTGAAGCGGAAGTCTGGGTTCGCGGGACTTTATCTTATCTCGGTCTTCTGCAAGACTGACTTCTTATCGACCAATGTGCTACGAGTAAGGACATTCGTTGTTTATTCATCAGAATAAAACGAATATTGCTTCAAAGTGTGATTAGTGCTGCAGTTTCTATTGTTATGAAAAACATCTTGCACGGAAGTATGTGGTTTGATCCTTTGAGAAGGAAGGTTCTGGTAAAATAAAGTTCATCGTTTTCTGGTATTATGCATCATATGGTTGAGAAAGAGAAGGAGTTGTCATTGTATCTTGAGGAATGGATAACAGCGAGATACAGTGATTGGAATATGTTCTATCATTCCACGAACCAGAATAAACGAAACGGAATTTACCTTTTGAAATCCGGGGCGCGGCTGATGGACTTGCTGGATGACATCATGGGCAATATAGAAGAACATTTTGCCATTGATGCAAATAGCCATATCATACCATCAAGGTTTTCTTCTATACCTCAATTGTTACAGTTTCTTGACAATTTCCAAAAGCATATCAAAAAACAGTTTCACCTGATAGAGAAGAATATCGTCAGTGAGGAAACAGACTCGATAGTGATTGAAATGTACAAGATGTGCAGCGATATAGACCAGATGGTTACTCGCTGTCTGAGCATTTATCAGGCTGACGAAGATATTCCTATACCGTACCAACAGGCACGAATGGCGCTAAGGAACAATGATGTGAAACTGTTCGTGGAACTGATAGGGAGTCTTATAAAGAATGTGCCTTATAGTATGCACAAAGAAAAGGTGGATGAGGGGTATTTTCATACTATTATTCACGTGATAACGGCCGTACTGGGAATGAGTCCAGTTTCTGAGGCAGAAATAAGTGACGGAAGGATAGACATGATGATGGAATATCCGACAAGAATTTTCATTATGGAATTCAAGTATGAAGCTAACGGTAAAGACCGCTCAATAGAGGCCCTGCAACAGATAAAGGACAATAGGTATGCAGAAGCGTATTATATAAAGGGTAAGGTGATTGAGGGGGTTGGAATATCATTCTCAAAAGAAACCAGAAATGTGAGTGCTTTTGTGACTGAAAGGTTGTATACACCACAGGTATATCCGTTTATGAAAGGATAGTACTAAATGATTAATACCCGTACAATAAAATACGATGGCCGCCAGCGGAACCATCAAAATGGTTTAACCTTCTACTTCACCAGGCAAGGTCAAGTACTCAATTTTCTAATTGACATTATCGGTGACAGGAAGAGAAAGGTTAAAGTTACTATGCATGCAGACATGAATCATGGCAGACCTCACGTACACATTGGTGACCATGAAGCGTCCTTTGCTGTGGATAGCGGAGAACTGATTGTAGGCAATTGTGATGCAAAAACCCGCAAGTTGATGAAAAACTGGATTGTTCGCCATAAAGAGGATTTGCTTCAGTTATGGGATACAAT
>JAAZCB010000732.1 GCA_012513545.1 Clostridiaceae bacterium | reverse complement strand
TTGTTAATTCCACGGATAATTTCTTTAGTGGTCTGCAGATTGCCGGATGCCGAAATGGAATATATAACAATGGTGGCAACAATAGCTTCATTAATTCCAAAACTTATTGGAATAAAAGAACTGGTCTGTACTTAGCTCCTAGTTCAACAGGGGTTAAAGTTTCAAACTACGAAGCGCAGGAAGAGTATATGATGGGTATATGCATTGAAGATGCTTATGGAGTGGAGATATCAAACGCTGTATTAGATTCAATAGGTCACGATGGAGAGGTCAATAATAGACTTGGTAAAGGTATTCTTTTAGATGGTGCTAGGTATTGTAAAATCAAAAATACTTCTATCTTGTCTAGAGAGAATTTAATTGGCGGATTAGCATATGGTGTTGAATTCCAAGGTAATCCCATAAATAACGATATAGAGGTTAGCTGTGTTGGTGTAGGCAATGCGTCTGTTTCTAAGCCGTTTGAATTTTTCAACGATATACCTATTGGTAATAATGTTGTTGTTAATAATGTGGACAGAATGCCTGTCAATATTGTAAAACCCAATGAAAACCTTAACACTGATGAAGATGCTAATGGTGTTTGTAATGGATTTACTTCTGCAGTCCAGTCTGGAGTTACTGCTAATTTTAGCATTGATGGTTGTCAGAGAATAGACATTACCGCAAATACAGGAGAGGCTGGAGCATATATCTACATGGAAAAAACTCTGTCCCCTGGTACAGCAATTAGTGCAATGCTCGAAGGTAAGAAATCGGGAGATGTGTACTTTAAACTTCAAATCAACTGGTTTAACGGAGAAAACTTTTTATCAAATGTTTCAGGTACAAATAAGTCATCTCAGATGTTTGATTATTCTGTTATCAATGGAGAAATAGCTCCCGAAACTTCTACTAAAGCTAGAATATGTCTGTTTGTTTTACCTGTTGCTGCAGAGGGCATTGGTAGTGTATGGTTTAATCACCTTATTGTTAATGTCGTGTAATTGAAAAAATGTTGAATCGTTTAAGAATATAAAAAAGGAGTGATATTTGATGGCATTCACTGATTTAGATAAGAACTATGTCAACAGAATGAATCTTTTAAGTTTTAAAACTAAACTAGGAAATGATATAAAAGAAATCGTTGATAAGCTAGATGAACATACGCAACTTTTAGCAACTTTAGACCCTTCAACGCCTTCAACGCCTTCAGAACCAGGATCTAATTTTGCTGGTACCCCTAATGACGAAACGTTTGATAATCATCCGATTATACAAGCATTGGTTGATAACCTTCAAGAAGGTGGAAAGATAGTTATCCCTGAAGGTGAATGGTATTGTTTTAACAGCATTAATATGCTGAGCGTACCTAAAGGCATAACATTTATATGCTATGGAACATTGAAGTTCTCAAATGACACAGATGGTATTATTCTTGGGAGTGAAGAACATTTTATCTTCATAAATAAGATTGAAGGTAGGGGATATGCTACTACTCCTACATATTCAGAATATAGAGGTGTCGCATTAAAACTTCAAAATGTGAGATTTTCAGAAATCCATGTAAACAATATATTGGGGCTTGAAACCGGATTTAATCTTCATGGCGAAGGTAATGGCACCTATTACAATCACATTTTCCTGGGTGGAATCAGACAGTGTGAAACAGGTATACTTTTAAGTGCAGGAGATATAGAAGGAAGTTTTGTAAACTCCAACAGAATTTACGGAGGTTTTATGTATTGCTACAATGGCGTTATCTTCTCTCCTGGAAGTGACCCATTTAACAACAATACGTTCTTTGGTACTGGGTTTGAGAATATGGCAAATAAAGTACTCGTTTTAGCAAAAGCGAATGGTAACTCATTTTTATATCCACGATTTGAGGATGGTGTAGGTTTATCAGACTGCCCTGATTGGATAGAAGAGGATACATCAACATGTAGTTGTAACAGATTTCATCTGGATTTACCAATATACATATCAAAACTTACTAAGCAAAAAGGGAAAAGGACAAGAATTTATGGCACATTTATGAATGATTCTGGTTCACGTATTGGATATGAAAGATTCATAGACGATAGCGGAAACATTCATTATCTCCATGATTCGACTCCTGCTTCTGATTCTCAGCCTAACACTGTATTCTTGAGAACTGATAATCACTACCAAACGTATTTATATGGTATAAGACTACTTGAGGGAGAAACGCTAAAGAACTTTGATGTTGGAGAGATTGCTCCATATGGATTTGTTGAGGTAGCTAATACAAATCATGAATGCGCAAAAAATACCAATACAATCCGTGTAACTAATGATTCAGCAGCTGTCACAATCCAAATGAATGCTCACAAAGAAGTCCATGGTAAGAGTGTATATATTATTGTAAACAATTATACTCCGGCCAATGCTATAACAGTTAATAAGTCAGATGGATCATTAATATCAACTATTGATGGTGAAGGTATATATATGTTCCACTATCATAACTATGCGTGGAGAATGTATAGGATTGGTACTGTAAGCAGATTAGTAGGCAGGTATGATCTTGATGTCCCTAGTCTTGAACCAGGGGCTACACATGCCGAAGATGTGACTTTAACTGGTGTAAGGCATGGACAACATGCGCTGCAATGGACAACAACAAACGATAGGCAGGATGTTATGATTCACTGTTATGTTAAAGCTTCTGATACTGTCAGAGTTGTGTGCCATAACCTTGGAAGTGCAGCAAAGGATTTGAATAGTATGACATTAAAAGTCGTTGCTGAAAGAATCTAATTTTAGGAGGGATATTTTGAAAAGTGTATTAAGTTTTTTTAAGGTGAGCACCGCAGCTCCATGCAACACGGCTATGTGCAGGAATAAGATAGCATGGGGTATAGGGCGCAATCAGAAACAAATATATGCAAACAACTATTATTGTGATGAATGCATGAGGCAGATTGTTGAAGCTATTCC
>JAAZCB010000071.1 GCA_012513545.1 Clostridiaceae bacterium | reverse complement strand
TGATGATGCGGAAGAAAATGTGGAAAGTGGAAAAGTGCACCTTGACAGTACTGACCTTGAACTTGTCCGTGATTTGGGCTGGGCAAAAGACCAGATTGTAGGATTAAGGTTTCAGAATATTGATATACCAAAGGATGCAACTGTAAAAAATGCTTATATTCAATTTACAGCGAAGGAAGCAGGTTCAAATAGTCCATCATTAGTGATAAAAGCTCAGGCTTCCGACAATGCGGAAGGTTTCAATAACACAAAATATAACATTTCATCCAGGGCGGTTACAGCAGCATCTGTTAGTTGGAATCCTCCCGTATGGAGTAATGTCAATGAGTCTGGGATAAATCAAAGAACTCCCGATCTTGCAAATCTTTTGCAGGAAGTGGTTAACAGGTCCAATTGGACACGCGGCAATTCAATGGCCTTTATTATTTCAGGGTTAAGGGGAAACAATATATGTGCGTATTCCTTCAAGGGATCGAATACCTATGCACCGGTACTTCATGTGGAGTATATTTTGCCAAACCCTGGTCCGTCAACAACTCCGGGTTCAGAGTATAATGTATATTTTGGTACCTTGCACAACCACTCAACTGTTTCTGACGGTAAAGGTACGCCAGCTGAGGCATATGCTTATGCAAGGGATGTAGGATTTCTTGACTTCTTTGCACTGTCAGACCATTCTGACGCAATTTCAGCCGAAGAATGGGCTGAAACGAAAAATATCGCTGATAGCTTCAATCAGGATGGAGTATTTACAACCTTCAGGGGATTTGAATGGTCATCAGGAACCCATGGGCATGTGACAATAATTAATACTGATGATTATTGCGGTACAGTTGATTCAAGTACAAATACCTTTCCTGAGATATCTTCATGGATAGCATCAAGAGACTGTGCAGCATTTTTAAACCATCCGGGGCGCGAGAACGGTGAAGGCAAGGAATTTTCACATTTAACAACAACACCTAATAACAATTTTGTAGGGATGGAACTTTGGAACAAGAGAGACAACTTCAGTGTTTATTATTACAATGACGGATATTACACTGATGATGGAAATATGGGATATTTTGATGAGGCATTGTTGCGTAAATGGAGAATAGGTGCAGGCGGCGGGGATGACAACCATAATGCTAACTGGGGAACACATAATAATCACAGGCTTGCAGTTCTGGCAAAGGCCAATACCCGTGCAGAAATTTACAATGCCTTAAAGGAAAGAAGATTCTATTCCACTCTTGACAAGAATTTAAGACTTTCATTCGAAGTTAACGGATATCAGATGGGTTCATTCATAAACCCGGGTACCTACAATGCAGTAATAAAAGCTTCTGATGATAATCAGGAGATATTCACGAGGGTTGAAATGATAAAAAATGGTGTCGTGGTTAATACATGGACACCAAACATGGAAAATCCGGTTATAACACAGAGTATTAGCACAACAAGCGGTGATTATTACTACATTAGAGTAAGGCAATCTGATGGAAATGAAGCAGTATCTTCACCGGTATTTATAAATTAAGGAAGGGGGCATTTAATCGCCCCCTTTTAGGCTGAGATAATCAGTTAAGTACCAATTCAGAGGCCTTTTGCTTGAATTCATCAATATTTTCGTTTTTAATATTAAGTACATAAAACTCGAAACTTTGTCCGCTATGCCCGGATGACAGATTTTCGTCGCTGCCGAAATAACTAAGAGGCTTGAACTTTTCAATAATTCTTTGAGTTTTATCACTAACCTCCCATATGAGCTTTAAATCCTTTGTATTCTTCCGGTAGGACTGTATTACTGATTTATTTATTTCAAATATCTGTGCCTCCTCTAATAGATTATAAGGCAACTGATCGCTGAAGGACATTATTTTTTTGCTGTCATAATCATGGAGAAACAAATGGGTTATTGCGTAGCCAAGCTTCTGACATATTAAAGTATCATAAGAAGGCTCTTTATAACCAGGCAGTTTTTTAAACTCATCAGGCCTCATTTCTGTAGAAGGGTTTGGTACTCCTGCTACAATATCCCTTAAATATCTTGATGAGGCTACATCTTTTTGGGCAAAAAACCAGACGGAATAAGGATCTCTAGATTTTCCATCAATGTATTTGATACTCGGGAAAAGACCGGTCAATACAATTACAGTGGCAACAATAAGGCCGGTTAATCTTATGTATTTAGTACTGCTTGCTGATAAATGAAGTCCTTTAAACCTTGAAAAATCAATATTTGCAATTTCGTTCAGGGTAAATGCCATTAATATTATCCAGAAGGGACTAGTATGCAGAACCCTGTAGTCTGAAAAACCGGCAACAAAAGCCCCGGCTGGAGCAAGCAGAACTAATATAACATAACTGTAGTATTTTTTTAGAAAAGCAATAATTATCCCGGGAATTAGCAGTAAGTAGTAAGCAACCGGGATTATAGGATAATCAGGTATGAACCATTTATACCACGTAGTACCAAAGAGACAGTCGGTCATTCTTTTATAATGTTCCATAAATCCAGCCATGCCAGTGGTGCTGATTTTTTCAAGAAATTGTTTGGTGTAACCGCTTTCATTAAAGAAATATTCATTCTGGTTGAATAAAACATAGAACAGCATTGGCATTGATGATATAAGTGTCCCAATAACAAATACCTTTACATTATTCCAATTATCCATAGTAAAAGACTTTTTGAAATTGAAAATGAGGTGTAGTATTATTGCTCCGATAAGAGCCATGTGTATCTGCTTACCCATAATAGCACTGGTAAAGCAAAGACCGCCCATAATAGCACTTATTGTAATCCTGAAATAAGATTTGCAGGATACTCCTGTATACAGGAAGTATACTGCACCCATTAAAAGAGGTGCAACAATTGCATAACGGTGTCCTACAAACGTGTGAAGATAATGTAAAGGAAGAAAATTTAAAGCCACAGCGGATATTGCTGTAATTATGCTGTTATTAAACAACCTGTGAATCAAAAGTGTTGTAAAAAAAACTGTAAAAAATCCCAGTACCAAAAGGGCTATAACATAAGACAACAAATTGTATCCCAGTATCTCAAAAAAAGGTATCAAAAAATAATGATATACAACCTCCCTTGCGGATGAAACCGAGAAAAATGCAGCCTGAAAGGGTGCAGGACCCTGGATTGTATCTATTACAAAATGTACGTCCCAGGCAGCATCATCAAAAAGACCGTTATTGTTCCAGGGGGCAGTATCAAAATTCCACAGGTGAGTAGAGAAAAATAATAGTGCTGTAGATAAGAATATAACTAACGTTTGAACATTCCTTGAAGATAAAATTACTTCTTTTGATAATTTAATGGTCGGAGCAAAAGCAGCAAGAATAAAAAGCATACCGGAAACCCACCCAATCCAGGCAAACGGACTGTCATTGTAAATTTTACTGTAATGAAGATAAGAAGCTATCGCACAGCCAATAGTACTTACAATGGCGGCAGAAAACAATATAAATCTTGTCTTGCTCAATTTAAGATTTTTCATTATTGAAGCTATAAAAGAAAGTTTGTACATAGTAATCTCTCCATGAAAAAAAAGTAAAATAAAATCATAATATATATAAAATATACCATGATAAAACATCTTTTTCAATCTGAATTTTGACGTTGTTCTTAATTAAGGGCACTGCTGGAGATAAATACATTCGGGACACAATGCTATTTGGTAATACACCAATTTTTTGAAAGCTGTTTTATAGATTGCAAATCAGACATTGATAGGATAAAATTGCATTATAGTGAAAATTACACAAGGCAATATGTATTTTTATCTATGATTATTACTACTGTTTCTGAAACGGAGGAGTAAATAGTATGGAAAAATGGATTAATTTTACAATACAAGCGGTAGCATACTTTATTATTGTTCTGATAGTTTTTTTCATTGCCAGCAAAATGGGATTTAATTCAGGCGGTTCCATATGGATTTTTTCAATTGGTTCAACAATTGGTTGGATGATAGTGCAAGGATTTTCTGTTATAAAAAAGCAGTATAATGGTTTTGTTAAATAAAATGGCCTATTATTGGATATAGATAAAATCAAAGTGCAATTATAGCTATTAGGGGAGGGAAATAATGGGATTTTTTGACGGGCTAATGGGGAATGCATCTGAGGTTAGCAGTAAGTCGGTTGAAAGGGAATACTATCAATTGCTTTCGTCCGAAGAAAGCGTAGAGAAGGCTTATAAATTGATACGGGACATGTTTATTTTTACAGACAAACGGCTAATCATTGTTGATAAACAGGGTGTCACAGGAAAAAAGACAGAGTATCATTCTATTCCTTATAAAAGCATTACACATTTTAGTATAGAGACAGCCGGAAATTTTGATCTGGATGCAGAGTTGAAGATCTGGATTTCGGGAACTTCTGAACCAATACAAAAGCAATTTAACAGAAGTCTTGACATATATGAACTGCAAAGCGTACTAGCAGAATTTGTTTTGTGAAGTCTGATTGGATTTCTGAGCTTTTTATTAGGGCCATTTCCCGAAGGGAAATCAGGCAAAAACAGCCTGTTTGTATATATACAAACAGGCTTGAGGCTTCAGAAGCTGAAATTTCAAGTGAAAATCTCTGTAATTTTAATGTTTTTCTCTGTTTTAAGATCTATGGTTGTGCCGTCCTGGCAGTGAATAATAGGTCTTGATATAAATTCAGGATCAAAAAATACTATTTGCCCAAGCTTACCGTTAGTAAGACGTACTTTGTCACCTATGTAATAATTCGCAATATTGCTTATCAGGGTATAGACTACCAAGGGATCAAATTTTTGTGATGATGCGGACTCAAAGATTTCAAAAACACTAAAGGGGGTGTCTGTTTTCTTATAAATTCGATCTAATGTAACAGAACTGTAAAGGTTGGCTACAGCGATTATTTTAGCATAAAAATGAATATCCTTTCCCTTCAGATTGGAGGGATACCCAGTACCATCCTCTCTTTCGTGGTGCATCAGAACAGCATTCAATATACTTTCCGAATAACTGGTGTTATTCTTCAGGATTTGATACCCAAATCCTGGATGCTTTTTAATTTCCAGCATTTCAGTTTTTGTCAATGCTGAAGTTTTGTTTAATATTTTAGAACTTATTTTACTTTTCCCTATGTCATGAACCAGACCGGCAAGTGTCAGCTCTTCAAGTTTGTCTTGGGTAAGCTTCATCCAGCTTCCAATAAGATAGCATAAGCTTGATACATTGAGACTGTGCTGGTAGGTGTAATCATTTGTATCACGTAACTGACGCATGCACCGCAAAAAATCACCTGAGAATTTGTCTGATTCAATAATTGAAGAAACGACCTCACGGGCATCCTCATCAAAAGAATTCCCCTCAGCCAAATTATTAAAAATACCCTTAATTTTCTCTATTTTTATTGTGTATTCTTTTTTGGTCTCAATCATGGCGGGAGAATCTACTCTCTTTAAGAAAGCATCTTCATCAGGAATATCTGAAGAAGGGATGTTTTCATAAACCC
>JAAZCB010000070.1 GCA_012513545.1 Clostridiaceae bacterium | reverse complement strand
TTCTGGCAGAAGTATAGTAACAGCAATATAGAAAACTTTTTTGCTACAGGTACTCATAAGGTAATATTGAGTGGATCCGGCCTTCAGGAAGTGATCTTTGACAGACCGGAATCCAAGTTCAACATACTTACAATTACTAAACCACTTAATACAGGATATATATTTAACAGAACACCTTTATGGAATGTACTTATAGAAGTGCCTGAAGATGACAAAGCGCCGTCTCCTCCAAAAGAATTAAGCATTTTATTTAAAACTGCTTCAACAATTGCACTAAGTTGGGAAACAGCTTCAGATAATGTAGGTGTTACAGGATATGAAATATATCGTAATGATCTGAAAGTGTGGTCTTCGGCAGGCACAAGCTATACCGATACAGGACTTGAACCTAATAGAACGTATTTTTATAAGGTTAAGGCTTTTGATATTGCAGGAAATCATTCTGACTTTTCAAAGGAAATAAGTGTTGTTACAGATTTAGATACTGAAGCTCCATCAATTCCGATGAAACTAACCGTAACTTCAAGGACTTCATCATCAATTTCGTTATCATGGTCTGGTTCGTCAGATAACGTAAGACTGGCAGGGTATGAAGTATATAGGAATGATATTTCGATTGCAAAAACAAATGGAGCAAGTTTTGTTGACTCAGGATTAGAAGAAGGTACATATACATATATTGTAAAAGCATTTGATAGTTCCAACAATTATTCTGATCCTAGTAATTCCGTTGTTTATGATAATCAAGCTCCCAATGCACCAGAACTTACTGTCAGTTCAAAGACGACTTCATCGGTGTTGCTTTCTTGGGAGGCAGCTACTGACAATATTGCTGTAACCGGCTATGAAATTTACAGGAATGGTTCAAAGATTAATACAACCAAGTTAACTAGCTTTAATGATACAAGTCTTACACCGGACACAACTTATACATACTTTATTAAAGCCTATGATGCGGCTGGAAATATATCAATTGAAAGCAACAGCCTGGAGGTTGATACAGTAATTGACACACAGGCACCATCAGTACCGATAAATTTAGTGATTGCCTCAAGGACAGGAAAGTCTATTACTGTAAGATGGTCTGCATCAACAGATAATGTTAGTGTAAAGGGATATGAAGTTTACCGTGACGGTGTAAATATTGGTAATTCTACTGGAACTCAATATATAGATAACGATGTTACTGTAGATAATGTTTATAAGTATTCTGTAATAGCATATGATTCAGCTGGAAATAAATCCGAGAATAGTGCGCAGATAAGTGGATCGCCAGTACTACCTCATATTTCAAGAGTTATACCTTCAGATAAAACAACTATTGGTGGTAATAATTACAGTTTATTTATATACTTTACAAATGATAATAATTTTGAAGGTGCTTATGCTAAGTTCGAATACTCTATTGATGGAGAAGAATGGACAACCATAAATACTAAGGTATATGGACCTAGCAGGAATTCCTCAGAAGCTTCATTCTACATTAATTGGGATTTGAAAGAGATTGAGAGCGGAATTTATTATTTAAGGTATACAGTCTATGATGCAACAGATAATTCTGATAGCATCATAGTCTTATACCAGGTTGACAGAACAGCACCTTCGGCACCTGGTAATTTAGAGGTTAGTGAAGGGTCTGGCCAAGTAAACATCCTCTGGGATGCATCTCCTGAGGCTGATGTTACCGGCTATAGAGTATACAGAGCATTGGAGGATGAGGGGACATATTCTAAAATAGCTGATGTATCCGGACGAAACTCAGTTTCATACACAGATATAAACGTAAAGGCTTGTCAGATTTATTATTATAAGGTAACTGCTATCGATAAATTCGATCAGGAAGGACTGGCTTCAAACATTGTACGTACTTTGGCTGGAATAGATGATGTTAATCCTAATATTCTTGGAATTGAGCCTTTGGACGGAACTGTCTTTGGAAAAAGTGCCTCTATCTTGGTTAGGGCAGAGGACAATCTGCAATTGAAAGCAATAAAACTGCAATCTTCGTCTGACGGCGGAAAAACATGGATCGATATAAGCAGTGCTAATACCAGTAATAATGCAACTTTTCATTGGGATATTCCGCTTATGTCAGGGGAAGTGAAAGTAAGGGCGTTGGCTGTAGATAGTGCTGGGAACACTA
>JAAZCB010000731.1 GCA_012513545.1 Clostridiaceae bacterium | reverse complement strand
TTGATGCCGAAACTACAGTTGTAGGTATATCGCGGGCTACCTCTTCTGCATGACTTGGTCCGGATAAAACCACCTCACGGCATTGCGGTATTTCCTGCTTTATAACTTCAGACAACCTCAATCCGGTTTCTTCCTCGAGTCCCTTTGAACAACTTACAACCACCATATGATCTTTTATGTATCTGGATATAAGAGCAGCACTTTTTCTGATTGTCTGCGAAGGTACCACCAATATGACCGCCTCCGCTCCATTTATAGAATCCTCTATATTATCAGTACAGCTAACACCTTCTGGTATAAGTACACCCGGAAGTTTAAGAAGGTGTTCCCTTTTGTTGTTTACCATTTCAACCTCTTCTTTGAAACAGGACCACATACTTACATTGCAACCTGATTTTGCTAGCAATATGGAAAGTGCAGTCCCCCAACTTCCTGCACCAATCATTGATATTTTTTTGTTCATTACAAACCTCCTAAGCTATCCCTTTTTCTTTTTTTTGACCTAGTTTGGATTCTGTTCCCTTTACAAGTCTGCCTATATTTGAGTGATGTCTGGCTATAGCCATTATTGCAACAATAGCTGCAAATACAACAAATATCGGTCCTTTACCAAAAACAGCTGATAATACCGGAAACATGGCAGAGCCGATAATTGACCCCAAAGAAACATATCTGGTTATAGCAACTATTACTAAAAAAATCAATAGCAGGATCAGACCAATTCTCGGGCTTACCGTCATAATAACAGCAAAAGTAGTAAGTATTCCTTTTCCACCTTTAAAGCCAAAATATACAGGCCAGTTATGACCTATAATTGCACCTAATCCTCCAATTAACAGACCCGTATTTGAAGGACCAGTAATATTTCCATATCCTGTTGTACTTATTGTATCCTTAAGAATATAATAACCAATGATACATGCCAGAACCCCTTTTAACACATCACCCACTATAACAAACAAGGCAGGAAGCTTTCCTAAAGTCCTTAATGTGTTTGTCATCCCGGCATTTCCACTGCCGTGCTGCCTTATATCCATACCATAAAGTCTTCCTACAACCAAAGAAGTATTCAAACTTCCCAAAAGGTAAGCTGCCAGGAAAACAAGAACCGCTTTAACAACAAACATAGTTAAATCCCCCCTATTCCTTACTCCTCTGTCTTAAAATGAATCTTATTGGCGTACCTTCAAAACCATAACTCTTACGCAGATGATTCTCTATATATCTCTCATAAGAATAATGCATCAACTCCATATCATTCACAAAAAGCACAAACGTAGGAGGTTTGACTGAGGCTTGAGTCAGGTAGTAAATCTTTAGCCTTTTTCCCTTATCCGACGGAGGTTGAACCATAGCAGTAGCTTCATTGAGAAGATCATTCAAAACACCTGTAGAAATCCTCAAAGCTGATTGGTTTGCAACAAACTTGATCAAATCATAAAGCTTGTTAATTCTCTGTCCGGTTTTGGCAGATATAAACAATACAGGTGCATACAGCATGAACCCCAGCTTTTCATGCACCGTTTTTCTGTATTCCTCAAGGGTACCTGTTTCCTTATCAATCACATCCCACTTATTTACTACAATTATTGATGCTTTCCCCTGCTCATGTGCATATCCTGCAATTTTTGTATCCTGTTCGGTAACACCTTCCTGCGCATCTATCAATATAAGGCAGACATCAGCCCTCTCAATAGCTGTCCAAGACCTTATAGTACTGTACTTCTCAATATTCTCGTTAATTTTGCTCTGTCTTCTGATACCTGCAGTGTCAATAAATACAAATTTTCCCTCATCATTTTCAAAATATGTATCTATTGCATCCCTTGTTGTACCTGGAATATCGCTTACAATAACTCTTTCCTCTCCCAGAATCGTATTTACAAGGGACGACTTGCCTACATTTGGTTTTCCTATAACTGCAACCTTTATTACATCCTCATCATATTCCTCATCGTTCTCCTCTGGAAAATGGCTGAATATTTCATCCAGTAAATCTCCCATCCCAAGACCATGAATAGAGGATATTGTCATCATTTCTCCAATACCAAGGTTATAGAACTCATAAACCTCCGCGGGAGGGTCTCCGACCCTGTCAACCTTGTTAACAACAAGAATAACAGGCTTTTGAGTTTTCCTCAGCATTGTAGCAACTTCTTTGTCCGATGCCGTAACGCCATCCCTTGAGTCCACCATAAATATAATTACATCTGCTGTATCGATAGCTACCTCAGCCTGTCTTTTCATCTGCTGCATTATCTTGTCTTCTGCATAAGGCTCAATTCCGCCTGTATCAATAAGAGTAAACTTTCTGTTTCTCCACTCGACTTCAGTATATATTCTATCCCTTGTTACACCAGGAGTATCTTCAATTATTGATATCCTTTTTCCTGCCAGGTAATTAAAAAAAGTTGATTTACCGACATTAGGCCTTCCTACCACTGCAACAACCGGTTTTGCCAATTTGTTTCCCTCCATGTTTCTAAAAATCTATTAAATAACTTCAGATATATTATAAAGCTATACCCAGTATTTTTTCAACAAAGTCTTTTCCGCTGTTTTCAACAACTGTCACTTTAACCTTCAATTCATTCTCAAGCATTACCAATGTATAATCATCCAGAAATACTTCTTCTCCAGCTTTAAACATGCTTTTTGGTAACATAAGTTCGTCTCCGAGTTCCCTGCCTGAAAGCTGCTGTACTAAATCATTTCCAGTTAATAACCCTGATACTGTAACATTTTCCCCAAAAAAATTGTTTTTTATTTTATACACACTTACATTTAA
>JAAZCB010000730.1 GCA_012513545.1 Clostridiaceae bacterium | reverse complement strand
TCTAATTTTAAATTTCATTCTGCACCTCGTTGGTGAATATTTTTCTTATGGTATTATAGCCTTATTATACCTCATTTCGCTGGAATTGTGAGTACTTCTATGATAAAATATTCACGGATTCAGGTTAAGCACAAAAATGACCTTGCACAGAAAAATACAAATTTAGCGATACTCTATAAAGGAAATTGAAGGCGATGTGAAACCTTTTATCTCGTTTCAATATAAATAAGTGATAATTAATACTGCCAAAAGAATCGATATGGAAAAACAGGTATTTTGTTGAAGCACAAGCTTTTTACAGCTAATGCTTCAACAAGCAACCCCGTCTTAAGGTGGTGACACAGATGGCATAGGGGCAACAGTGGGTTTAGAACCCAAGTCACCTGTAGAATCACCAAAAATATTGTTCATCAGTTTTGTAACGAACGCTATTATCTGGTTCCTGAAAATAATTGCTACAGCGACTAAAACGGCTATTATAATTACTATCTCAACTGTGCTTATACCGTCTTCCTCTTTAATAAACCTCTTAAATAAATCTATCATTTTTCCACCTCCCTTCACAAAATTAAATACCTCTCATAGCCAGTACAGCTGGTGTTGCAACAATTAGAATAACTGCAAAGAACATCAGCATCATAGGAAAAAGAATCTTTGCCGAAGCTTCTTCTCCCAGCCTTTTTGCTGCATGTTTTCTCATTTCCCAGCACTCCGAAGCCTGAAGACGTAAAATGGAAACAAGTTCCGTATTTCCTTTTTTTGCATTCTGCAGAATAACTGATACAAATTTGGTTATTTCAGGGATTCTACATCTCCTTGCAAAATCTTCATAAGCACTTGTTTCAGATTTTCCTCCCCTCACATCTGCCAGAACAGTTGCGAGCTCATTATAGAGTACTGTTTGTTTTTTATTGTCAGTAACAATTTTTTCCCAAGCCATAGGTACAGTCATCCCTGCATTTACAAGAAGCACAAGCTTGTTAAGAAAATCAGGAAAATCCAACTGAATACTGAGTCTTCTTTTATTAATCTTCTCATTTAGTTCATTATCCATAAAATAAGCTACTGCACCAACAACAATTACACCGAACACTATATAAGCAGGATCAAAGCTTCCTACAGCCGCACCAAGTAATGATAAAAACAGTACCATAACAAAAATAAATGTAATCTTGTTTGCCCAATGAACCTGAAGATAGTATAAGGAATACTTGTGGCCTTTCAATTCAACTATTTTAGTCTGAAGATTTCTGTCATACTTGGTTCCATAACCGTATTTAAACTTGTCAAGTATAATAAAGCCTATGGACATTATGTTCTTTAACCTGTATTCACGTCCGTCAAGCGGTTCTATGTAATCATTGTATTTTTTCCTTGAAAGAAAATACAGGAGCACCGTAATAACTAAAACTATAAGAAAAAAAACAAACATAATTCCTCCTTATATAAATCTTAAACTTTTATGTTCATTATTTTTTTTGCAATAAAATAACCTGCGACAATAAAAAAAACTGCAACTGTCATAACAACTCTTCCCCCAAGCTCATTAAAAACTGGCTGCATATAATCTGCCGAGGATACCGAAAGAACAACTATCAAAAAAACCGGCATAAAGGTTAAAATCTTCTGTTCGAATTTCTTTGAAGAAAGCATGGTATTTATTTCAAGTTTTATATCTATCTTGTCATTAATAATATTTGATGCGTTTTTGATTACCTCTACAAGGTTTCCACCCGTTCTCTTACAAGTCTTGAAAACATCAGAAAAGTTCTGGATATCCTCAAGGTGCGACCTTTCGGCAAAATCCTCTAAAGCAGATTCAATAGTTTCATTCATCTCAACTTTTCTCACAATATACTCTACTTCCCTAATGATGAATGTATCTGGATTTGGATACAATATAGACAAGTCTTTTAAGGACTCTTTAAAAGATACTTCAACCGATTTGCCGGCAGAAAGTGAAGAGGAAAGTGAGTAAAGCATGTCTTTAAACTGAAGGTTAAGATCATTCTTTCTTGCTTCAATTATTTCCTTAGTCCTGATATTAGGATACAACATGGCAAAAGGGGTTAGTAATAATGACAATAAAAAACTATGATAAAATATAAAGCCAATGATATAAATTACTACAGCTGCAGCAAAAAAATATAGAATTCTCTCTTTAGTTGCCATGGTGTAAGTATTGTAATCAATTAACCCTCTTTTATTCTGGTCATTCAATTCTTTTGAGTTGTTTTGCTTATTTTTTAATGTGGATTCCATTCAAGCCCCCTAAGTAATTTACGGTATTATTTTTATATAATGTCTGACATCCCAGCCATTTTAAACTTTAACTTATTGTTCAGCACGTTTTTTGTCCTCTTTAAGCTACCAACAACTTTCTTTTCCAGGGTTTCTCCCTCTTCAACATACTCAAAGAGAGGATTCAGAATTATTTCTCCATTTTTATAGCCTGTAATCTCCGAAATTTCCAACACCTTTCTTGACTTGTCCCTGATTCTTGACAAATGTACTATAATATCAACAGCTGAAGCTATTTGCTGCCTGATAGCCTCAAGCGGCATTAATGTACCACTCAGCACCATGGTTTCAAGCCTTGAAAGCATGTCCCGGGTAGAGTTCGCATGTCCGGTGGATAGTGAACCGTCATGCCCGGTATTCATAGCCTGAAGCATATCTAATGCTTCAGGTCCTCTTACTTCACCAACAATAATCCTTTCGGGCCTCATCCTAAGCGATGTTTTAATCAGATCTCTTATGGTTATTTCTCCCTTTCCTTCGGTATTGGCATTCCTTGTTTCCAATATAACAATGTTTTCAATACCAATAATCTGGAGTTCAGCAGAATCTTCAATTGTAACAATACGTTCATCCTTTGGTATAAAATTGGACAAGGCGTTTAGAAAGGTTGTTTTACCAGAACCGGTACCCCCGCATATAAAAATATTGTATTTTGCTTTAACCATTTTCTCCAATACTTCTGCAGCCTCTTTTGAAATTGACTCTAAGGATATGATTTCCTGCATGGTCATAGGCTTATCCGGAAATTTTCTTATTGTCAGTATAGGACCATTCAGCGCAACAGGAGATAAAACGACATTTACCCTCGACCCATCCTGAAGTCTTGCATCTACTATGGGAGTGGATTCATTGACAGTCCTGTTTACCCTCCCAACTATTGTCTGAATAACATCTTCAAGCTTTTGTCTGCTTTCAAACCTGATATCGAGCCTGAAAGACTTTCCACCTCTCTCAATAAAAATGTCCTCACTGCCGTTAACCATAATTTCCGTAATGCTCTTGTCATCGATTAAAGGCTGGAGAATATCAAGCCTTCTCATTGAATTGAATATTGTATCAGTAATTTCCTTTTTTTCACCGACACTTAAATAGAACTCTTTGGACTTTTCAAAAACTATACTGGTTATCAGGTCCCTGACCTCTTCATCGGTAAAATCCTTTCTAAGGTCAATACTATCGTTAACCTGTTTTCTAACCTCATTTATCAACCTGTTCTTTTCTTCAGTCTGCATATATTTCCATCCTGATTAATATATTTATTAAAAAAACTCATAATTAACAGTCATATTTAGTAAATAGGCTTATCAACCAAGTTAGGGATTTTATAAGGAATGATAATATATCATTTAAATTATTCATTTTCCTGTCACCTTCTGCTTGTCTTCCAAAAAATTTACTATATTTTTATTTTAAAACAAAAATCTTTTTATGTCAATTTTTACTACTTAATAATTAAAAAAAATGTAGTAAATTACAGGAAAACAGTATATTTAGCATTATTAAGCTATTAATCTGTTTGACACACATTACACTTAAATTCTATAATTTAAATTGGTATCAGTTCTATTTGAAAAAACCTATCAGATTGAAAGCAAGAATATTTTTAGAATCAACGTATAATAAATTAAATATATTATTTTAGACTATGGTAAAGGAGAATACAAATTGACTTCCGTAAAAGAATATAAATGTCCAGGCTGCGGTGCGGTTCTGGATTTCGACCCTGTTTCCCAGAAATGGAAATGCTATTTCTGTTATAGTGAATACGGTAAGAACCAGTTCGACATGGATGAACAGGAAGAATTATCTGACACCGATATGCCAG
>JAAZCB010000729.1 GCA_012513545.1 Clostridiaceae bacterium | reverse complement strand
TATCCCCGTCGTGTTCTGTTTGTTTTATTTGTGAAAAAATTATATTAATATCATTATCACTGTATTCATATTTAAAATCAATACATTTGTCGAGGCTGAAATAATAATTATTTTCCATTAGAGTATCTCTGTTGCTTCTAACATCTTTAATATTGAGTTGAACACTCTCAGAACCATTCCACGCATTAATATCAACGGAACATGCGACATCCACCACATCTGCTTCATTATAAACATTAACAAGCTTACCTTTATTAAAGCCTATAGCATCAACAAAAAAGTCATTATTACAAAGCTTTAACTTTATATGCTTATCCTTTCCGACTGCCCTTATGTCGCAAATTTTATTGTTGTACAGTGCAAAAACAGGAGAAGGGTTGTTCGCTCCAAACGGGGCTAATAGTTCCAACTCTCTTACACTATCGAGTGTAAGGGACTCTTTTGAAATACACGCATCAATCTTTATTTTTGGCAACATTACCGAGGAGTCCAAAACAGAACCTGCAAATTCATTAATTTTTCTCCTGAACATATCTATGCTTTGGGTTTTTAGTGTCAGACCTGCAGCAAGCTCATGCCCCCCATACCTCTCGAGTGTATCTTCGCAATATTCAAGAGCCTTAAAAAGGTTAAAGCCATCAATACTTCTTCCCGAGCCCTTGCCGGTTTCTTCTTCAACAGAAATAAGTATGCATGGTCTGTTGTACTTTTCAGTGATTTTTGAGGCGACAATTCCAATTATCCCATGATGCCAACCGAGGCCCGAAACTACTATTACCCTTTCCTTTTCAAGGTCTATATCGGAATCTATAATTTTCTCTACTCCCTGTAATATATCCATCTCTGAATCCTGACGATATCTGTTAAGCTCATCCAATTCATTCGCAAGCTGCATTGCTTCCTCATCATTATCGGTAGTCAACAGTCTGACTGCTCTGCAGGCATCTCCAATTCTGCCTGCTGCATTTACTCTTGGAGCAATCATAAAACTGATAACTGATGATGTAATTTTTCTCCCCTCTATAGCAGCCACCTTAATTATGGAACGAAGTCCCGCATTGCTTGTTTTCTCGATCATATCCAGTCCGTGTTTAACAATAATTCTATTCTCACCTAAAAGCGGAACAACATCTGCAACTGTGCCAAGTGCAACCAGATCCAGGTAACACTTTACACCAACTTCATGGTTCATTTTTTCAGCAATTGCTTCAATCAACTTGAAAGCAACACCAACGCCGGCTAATTCTTTAAATGGATATGTACAGTCATTCCTGCAAGGATTTATTATGGCGAAAGCGTTTGGCAAGGACTCTTTGCACTCATGGTGATCAGTAATTATTACATCAATATCTTTTTCATTAAAATAGTTTACCTCTTCAAACGCTGTAATTCCACAATCAACAGTTATTACCAGTTCAATCCGACTTCTTTCCAAAATTCTGTCAATTGCGCTGATTGAAAGGCCATAACCCTCCTCCAGCCTGTCCGGTATAAAGTAATCCACTTTTGCTCTTTGTGATAATAAAAAATCATACAGTATAGTAGTGCTTGTCACTCCATCAACATCATAATCTCCATATATTAGAATTCTATCCCCGTTCTCAATCGCCGTTAATATTCTATCAACAGCTTTATCCATGTCTTTGAGAAGAAAGGGGTTATGAAGCTCACTTAAGCACGGTTTAAGAAATTTCCTTATATACTCAACATCATGTATATCTCTTCCTAAAAAAACTTTAGCCAGTAATTTTGTTATTCCGGCTTTTTGGGCTAGTTCCTCCACATCCTCTTCCGGTATGGAATTTAAAAGCCATGTGTTTTCATATTTCATTTTATCACCTGTAATAATAATATTGGTTTTTGTATTCACAATTCTACTTGATACAAACATAGGATTTTTATAAATTCCTATACTCCAGAAAATTCTTCAAAAGAAACATCGAGAATTGGATAGCTCTTTGCATTTGTATCATCAAAGTGCCACCATTCATTGCTTATTCGCTTAAAGCCGTGCTTAACCATTATGCTTGCCAGTAGCTCCCTGTTCTTTTTTTGCAGTTGAGTACAATCCATATAGTCAATCCGTGCCCTATTAGTGAATTCATCATACCCGGAGGGCATATCAACTTCATTCCCGTCCATGTCAACAAGTGTTATATCAACTGCTGCACCCCTGTTATGTACTGAACCTTTATTGGGATTTGCAACAAAGGATTTATCCTCTGCAGCCTCCCATAGTATTCTTTGAGCCGAAAAAGGCCTATACGCGTCAAATATCTTAATTTTATAGCCCATTTCCCGAAACTCGTTATTCGCTGCTATAAGTTTTTCTGCAGTCTTTTTATTTATAAGACATACAGCCTGCGAATAAATCTTTTTGCCTGTAAAATTATTGTCTGTAGCATACCTCAAGTCAATTATAAATGAATTGTCAAGCTGCTTAAGCTCAACAAGTCCTTCTATTTCAACAATTCCTTCATTACTGTCAGGTTCATTTTCAATCCGGACTTCTTCTAGAGTCGTTTCAGGAATCTTAATACTTCCTTGAGGTGTTTTAACACCCTCGGGTGTGCTGACCGGTGTATTTACAATTACAGGTGCAGTAGTATGAGGTATCATAGTATATTCAACAGTTTGGTTCCCACTTGTATGTGTAAAACCTGAACTTTCCGGAGTTGCCGGACTTGATGCAATAACCTCGGGCAAGCCCTTTTCAAATATAGCAGTATCTTTTGTTTTGTTAAGGTTAATACCGTTATCAAAATAACTGTAAACAACATAAATTAAAATAAATATCAACAATGAAACTAAGACTGTAAAATATTTTTTCATTTTGTACCTCTTATAGCATCAGTATGAAAAAAGCTCGATTTTCATCGAGCTTTTAGCTTAACAGCTTTCTAATAATTTGATTTACCATTTTTCCATCAGCTCTGCCCTTTACCTTTGGCAGAACAACTTGCATTATCTTACCTATTTCCTTAGCCGAGTTTGCTCCTGTCTCTACAATTGCTTCCTTTACAATTACTTCGAGTTCTTCTTCAGTCAATTGTTCCGGTAAATACTTCAGAAGAACATCTATTTCATCTTTTAAATTATCTATTAAATCCTGCCTACCCGACTTTTCATATTCTGGTAGGGAATCCCTTCTTTTCTTCACTTCTTTTGCAATTATCTCTATTACACCATCGTCGTCAAGGGTAACTTTATTATCTTTCTCAATCTGAAGCACCGCTGACCTAGCCATTTGGATAGTATTCTTTTTGATAATCTCCTTATCCCTCATAGCAATTTTCATATCTTCCAGAAGTCTTTCCTTAAGGGACATAACCTACTCCTCCACTATTTAAACTTTCTCTTTCTTGCTGCTTCAGATTTTTTCTTTCTTTTAACGCTTGGTTTCTCATAATGCTCCCTCTTTCTTACTTCAGCCAATACGCCTGCCTTAGCGCATTGCCTCTTAAATCTTTTAAGAGCACTATCGAGAGACTCATTCTCTTTAACTCTAACTTCAGACACGTACCTTCCCTCCCTCCGATGGTAGCAATTGTGCTAAGACTAAAAGTGTATTTGTTAGTATGGATTTTATTGGGAACAAATCTAAATATAGCACATATTATATTATATCTTACTCTATAAATTCATGTCAATATTTATTTTGCTAAAGTAACTTAAAGTCAGCATAAATTAATACTATATTACAAGAAGCAAGTCTTAATTCAATTAAGCTTTAACACCAATATTTCCCTACTAAAATACCAAATAATTTACATAAACTTATAATATTCTACTTTATTTTTTAGCTGTTTAGTGCTAAAATATTCCTTAGTTACTATT
>JAAZCB010000728.1 GCA_012513545.1 Clostridiaceae bacterium | reverse complement strand
GTTTTGTTTCTTTACCAAAAGGTTGTTATATCCAATTAGAGCGAAAGGCCGCAGAACATATATTAAATAACATCCGCAGTTCTTTTGGAGTAAAAGCAGGATTAGTATCACGCCTGGCGACTTTCACTGAAGACAGCGGATTGCCGCTGACACTCGCTAATTTTACAGCCTACTATCATCTAGATGTGCGCAACATTTATAAATGTGGCAGCTTTTCAAGGCTATGTGTATTAGCAAATGTAAGGGAAGATTTTCAGGAAGAAATAGAAGCGGTATTTACAAAAGCACTCTCTCGGATTTGTGCCATTAATTCCAGGCGTTGGATTAACTTCATGTTAGATATTTTTTCGCACATAGAGGATATCAATATGGAAACGTTGACAGGAGCAGAACAAAGAATGTTGCAGATGTTTCAATTTACCGTATGGCAAAAGCCGGCAGAGGAATGTGGTTTTACAGGGCTCAAAGACGGATTAATGCAAATAAAGAATAGTCCAGTAATGTGCACAGAGTTGCTTGAGCTATTGCAGTATAATCTTGATCGAATTGATTTTATAGATGAACCGGTAGATTTGGGATTTGATTGCCCGCTGGATCTATACTGTAATTACAGTCGTGACCAGGCCTTAGTGGCAATGGATTTTATGAAACCTGCTACAGTACGTGAAGGAGTAAAATATCTACCGGATAAAAATATTGATATCTTCTTTGTAACCCTAAATAAATCTGACAAGGATTACTCCCCGACTACCATGTATAACGATTATTCCATCAACGAGAGGTTATTTCACTGGCAAAGCCAGAGTACAACCGCTGACACATCCCCGACAGGGCAGCGCTATATCAACCATCGACAGAGAGGTAGTAAGGTGCTACTATTTGTGCGCGAATTTAAAACTGATATGGCCGGAGCAGCACCCTATACATTCCTTGGTTTAGCCGATTACGTGCAACATGAAGGCTCAAAGCCAATGAGTATTACTTGGAAATTGCATCGACCAATTCCGGCGAAGTATTTGAGGAAGACAAATAAGTTGGTGGTGGGGTAAGGGGGAGAAGATATTAAGTTATATCGTAATTAAAAAGGGATTTTGGCATAATTAGCATATAAGTGTAATATATTACACAAGAATTGGTAACGAAAAATAAAGTTGTCATTAGATTGGTGATAAATATGGAATCAAAAAAATTGGATCCTTTTCTGAAATGGCCTGGAGGTAAACGGTGGTTCATTTCGAAATATAGAGATTCAATTCCCGAGAATTTCAATAGATATATCGAACCTTTTCTTGGGGGTGGCTCGGTATTTTTTGCTTTGTTACCACAATCAGCAATTATTTCAGATATTAATGAAGAATTAATAAACGTTTATTTATCTATGCAAGAAAACCCAAGTAAACTAGCAGACATCCTAGAACAACACCAGAAAAAGCATTGCAGTGATTATTATTATAAGGTTCGTTCGTCCAAGCCAAAAGACAAAATACGCAAAGCGGGAAGGTTCCTATATCTAAATCGTACATGCTACAACGGAATGTATCGTGTAAACAGACAAGGAATGTTCAATGTCCCGATTGGAACAAAAGTTAACTGTACTTATGATATCAATTTATTTGAGGATTATTCGAAGAAACTGAAGAACATTGATATACGAGTAACTGATTTTGGTCCTGTAATCCAAGAAGCTACTCTCGGCGACTTGGTTTTTGTAGATCCGCCATATACGGTGGCCCATAATCAAAACTGTTTTATTAAATATAATGAATCTCTGTTTACATGGGATGATCAAAAAAGATTGCTTAATGAATTATGCAATGCAAAAGAGCGTGGAGCAATTATAATTGCAACCAATGCAAATTATGATAAATTACGAGAAATGTATAAAGACAAGGGTTTCCATATTAAGACTATTGAACGTTATAGCTGTATATCAGGCAAAGCAGATAAGCGAGGTAGACAAGAAGAACTACTTATTACTTCAATACCAATAGAGGAGGGAAAATAGCGTATGACTGCTAACTCACTAAATGCGATGTTTGAACGTTCCATATACCAGAATAATCCAATAAATGCACTGGTTGACTTTCTAGAGCAAGAAAAACGGCATGAGGTTGCTCGGGAAATCAATAAAATGCGTTTTGTTGGGTACGTTCTAGAACTAGGATTTGAATCTGCGAAAATAATTACCTCTGATACATATAAAATAATTGTCGGAGGGATACCACGTGGTTCATTTCTAATTATGGCTCCTAATGATTTTGGAAAAATGCCACCTCATTTTTCATTGCTTCGAGTTAAGGGTGTGTCAACAACTCCACTCAGTAGTCAAGTACAGCAAACATATTTTGAGCTACATAAAAAATCAATGCCAGAATTGGACGTTTGGACACAAAGTGAACTTCAATGGGGAGCGCTTGACTGTGATGTTCTTGGCATGTTTTATGCAAATCCTAACCAAACAGATCAACTAGAATTTTCCGGAGATGTGAATAATATTGTTAGTGCTCATAGGTATAAAGTATATGCGCCAAATATTGAGTTACTTAATCTTATTGTAAATGGAACTGTTACTCCAGAACTACAATACGAATTGGGTTCTTTGCGCACAATGGAATGTCTTCTTGTCGATGAAGAAGCAGGGCAAGATAAAGTCCCAGTGCAAATTTCAATGAAAGATTTCAAAGGTCGCCGAACAGCTATGTTTGGTAAAACCCGATTAGGTAAATCAAATGTTGTTAAGTTAATCGCCCAAGGAATGATTGATGCAACAAAGGATGCATCGCCGACAGATACTGTTGGGCAACTAATATTTGATATCAATGGTGAATATGCAAATGATAACCCGCAAGATGGCAATAAATCATTGCGTTCAGCAAATGCTGATTACTGTGAAGTCTACGCATTAACACCTAGAGAAGGTACGCCTTCAAAGTCTTTGCGCTTAAATTTCTATGAATATCCAGACTCATCTATTCAAATCCTTGCCTCAATGTTGGAAGCAGATAAGCAGACATCAATATATATCCGAAGCTTTTCCAGCGTATCTTTATCTTCTTTTAGTGATATAGATTCTATGGAATCAAGGAGTGACAAAACACATGCTGCTCGTAAAATTATGATATATTGGGCAATTCTATGTAAAGCGGGCTTTTCTTATAATGAAGCTAGTCTGAAGACAAAGCTACGTGCAACACAATATGTTAAAAATTTTGATCCACATTTTAAAAAAGAAATTAGGGAGGCTGTTTATGGCCGTGATAATGTGCCACCTGAGCCAACGACTATTTCTGCTATGAAAAACGAATTGGAACAAATTGCTGAATTTATTAACCGAAATCAAAATTCACCATTGTTAATAGACGAATTTAGCCCTGATGAAATTGCTTTACTTAAGTTTTTGGTTCCTGCTTCGGGAGCTGGACCAACAATTCTTAGGCCATATACCAAATTTCATAATGAAAATGCGGGACAATTTAGTGAGGAGATATTATTTCTACTTGATCAAGGTAAAACTGTCATTCTTGATTTAGGAAATGCAACTGATTTAATTCGAAGGTATTTTTCCAATATGTTATCTCTTGATGTTTTTCATCATCAAGAGAGTAAATTTGTTAATAATAAGTTAAACAATACATATGTTCAATTGTATTTCGAGGAAGCACATAATCTATTTCCGGTGAAAGACAGCGATTTGACCGGTGTCTATGCGCGCTTTGCGAAAGAAGGTGCAAAGTTTCATATTGGTATGGTTTATTCTACACAGTCACCATCAACGATAAATAAAGAACTATTAGCGCAAACAGAGAACTTTTTTGTTGGACATCTTTCTTCAAGAGATGAAGCTTACGCACTATCGAGGCTACAAGTAGCGTTCACTGGTGTTGAAGACGACATACTTCGTGCTAAAACCCCTGGTTTTATGAGGATGTTAACTATGTCTAACCGTTTTATTATACCGGTTCAAGCAAAACTATTTGAGGCCAGAGAAAACTAGGAGGGATTATATGCCATATGGTTCTAGTGGCAAATTACCGAATGAAGCAGCCTCTAAATTAGGGCATTTATCAGTCATTCAAAATGAATGGGTACGTTCATTAATAGATGATTTTGAAACATTAACCAATGAACCCTCTTCGGGAGATTTAACCATATGGGAAGAATATGAGTCTGTATCTTCTCCATTAAAATATATATGGGCAGTTGACGGTTCTTTTGTACCAGTAAAAACGTCCCCTCCTACCGGTAAGGAGGTTGCCTTTATAAAGACTGCTTTATTATCCGTTGAGAAATCCAAAATTGATCGGATTGATAAATTAAATCCACATCCGCTATTATTGCAAGATATCATGTCAGAAAGTGCATTATTTCATGCAACCGTTTTACCCTTAAAGAATGTCAAAACATCATTAGGTAATAATTATGATGCTGTTAGGAATATTATTTACAATTCAATAAAAATTGACGAAGACGGCGCGTATTTTGAAACATTGAAATGGCTTGCATATGAGAAGTGGAATAAGACAACGGGACATTCACCGAGTTTTGATTGCCCACATTGTGAAACAGTAATTGAAGGACTACCATTTAATGAGAGTGAATCAATGTGTCCAAATTGTGGTAATAAAGTCTTTTTGACTGATATGATTGGTTTTCATCTTGATATGAATGAAGATAATGCTCCTGAAAGTGTAGCATCAGCGTACATGCTTATAATGGAAACATTAATGTTATTTACGATTATCAGAATATTATGGGATCATTCAGACAAAAGCTTATTCTCAGATACCCTATTTATCAAAGATGGGCCCTTAACATTAAGGAGCCAATATTCAAAATTAGTTCCCAATATCAGACGTTTTATTGAATTTACAAAAGAAAAAGAACGTCCTATTCATCTTATAGGACAAGAGAAATCTGGCATTTTTTTTGATCATCTAAATAGTATTGCAAAATACTTAAAACCAAAAGAAATCGGCGACAAACCTGCACTTGCAGTTTTATCGCATTCATATGTACGAAAAGAAGTTTATCGTTCTCCTGATTTGACTAACCCGTATGGCAAAAGAACCAACTGGGGTGAAAAAGTATATGTGAAATTGGATGCTGACTCGAGTCTGGTGTTAAATGTCCCTGTTGGTGAATATTCTGAAGATCAAAATTTTCCTAGTCTGAATGACATAATTGGTATTGATAGAATAATGGCTACTCTACCTAGTTTAATCAGCAGAAAATATGAAGGGGCTTTGTATCCTATTGAGTTGGCAAATGGCGTAGCCTCGATGTCAAGCTATCCTTCAGCTAAAATATTAGAGCGATTCATCGAAAACAAATAAGATATGGTCTTGTTTGATATGGGATATTTATTTTATGATATTCCACTTAACAACGAGAAATATTAAAAGTATACATCATTCTCTTCTCAACCGTTTAGTGTAATACTTCTCAATCTGCCGGTCACAAATCTCAAGCAGTTCTGTTTTGTCTTCCGTTGTAAGTCGCTTCCAAAGTGCGGGCACGAAGGCTACCTGGTTTAAATCTTTGCGGTGCTCCAGGAAGAATTTGCGCTCGAATCTTTCAAAAGGCATGGTGAGCATCAGCCTGGCTGCTTCGAAGTCGCTCATATTTTTAATCCGGTTGATCTCTGCGTTTGGTACTTCAACGGGCAGACCTGTGTCTGCCCGCTGTTCATAGAAGCGGCGAAAATAACTGACCAGAGCTCCCAGGTCAGCTTGGCCCTTTTCATTGACTACATGGAGCATTCCTTT
>JAAZCB010000727.1 GCA_012513545.1 Clostridiaceae bacterium | reverse complement strand
GCCTGTTTGACATTTCGTTAAGCTGCCTGTAGCTTAATGTCTTATCCTTATGTACCAGGGCTGTATTGTCAGGGTATCTTGCTGCCTGCTCTTCAAACAGCTGCATGATGGTTTTATCCACGGGATACTTCTTATAAGTGTTGTTGAAATCCTTGATAAGCCTTATTTGCTCTTCTTCAGGGAGGATATTCAAGTCTCCTATCAGTGCCTCCTGTGATTCTACTATCTCTTCTAGCAGCGTTGCATAATGCTTGAGCATTCTCTTTGCAGTATCTTTCCTGTACAGGTTTGTACAATAATCAAGGCACAGCTTTAGTTTTCCTTCTTCCTCAATTGCAATAAGGCTAATATCAAATATAGCCATTTTATATTCAAGCTCATATGGTTTTATGTTTAGACCCTCAAGCTTCATTTCACCTATGTCGATATTCTGCAGCGTAAACATTGTGTCAAATATGGGATTCCTGCTTAAGTCGCGCTTTATTACTACCTTGTCAACCAGATCTTCAAACTGGTAATCCTGGTTATCAAAGGCCTCCATGGTTGAATCCCTTACTTCAGATAAAAATTCTATAAAGGTCTTGTCTTTTGACGGTCTGTTTCTTAATGCAAGTGTGTTTACGAACATACCTGTAATGTTTTCAAGCTCAGCATGGGAACGCCCTGCTACAGGCGAACCTACTACAATATCCTCCTGACCTGAGTATTTTGACAGAAGTATATTGTATGCGGACAAAAGTACCATGAACAGGGTTGCACCATTTTTCAACGCCAGATTTCGAAGTTTCTCCAGAGTCTCACTGTCTATTGTATACTTTTCCTGTGCCCCATCAAAGGTCTGCACTGGCGGTCTTGGATAATCCGTTGCCATCTCGAGTACAGGTATTTCTCCATCGAACACTTCCTCCCAATAGGCTTTTTGACCAGCCATCTTTTCGCTCTTAGAATTTTCCTGCTGCCATATGACATAATCCTTGTATTGCAAGCGCAGAGGTTCAAGGCTTTCACCATTATACAGCCTTGCTATTTCATCAAAAATCAAGCCCAGCGAAGTTCCATCAGAAATTATATGGTGTATGTCAATAAGAAATACATGCTTGAGTTCGTCAATTCTTACAAGACAAACGCGCATCAAAGGGGCAGCCCCCAGATTAAACGGCCGTATAAAGTTTTTAGCTATAACATCCAATTCATCCTCTGTTGCTTCGATATACTCAATATCCAGTACCGCCTCTTTGTCTATTCTCTGTACAGGTTCATCTCCCTTAATATGGAATGAAGTTCTGAAGGGCTCGTGACGGTTTACAAGCTCTTGAAGCACACGCTTAAAACGTTCACAGTCAAGACCGCCTTCAATATATGTACCAACCGGTATGTTGTAATTTATTCCTTCTTTATCCATTTCATTTAATAAATAAAGTCTCTTTTGTGCAGATGAAACAGGATAGTATTCCCTTGGACCGACAGCACCTATTGGTACAAATTGTGTGCTCGCCGACCGTTCTATGTATTGTGAAAGCTCTTTGAGGGAATTATTTCTGAAAAGCTCGGCAATAGGCAGCTCAACGTTTAGCTCTTTATGCACCCGGAACACCATGGTTGCTGCCTTAAGCGAGTGTCCTCCAAGATCAAAGAAATTATCATGAACTCCTATCCTTTCAACATTCAATACCTCTTTCCAGATTTCTGCAAGCTTTTTTTCAACTTTGGTTAATGGAGCTGCGTAAGTAACCCCGGTGTCTGCTCCAAATCCAGCTTTCGGTAATGCAGTCCGATTAATCTTTCCATTCTGATTCAAAGGCATTGCATCAATTTGTATAAAATAGCTGGGAACCATATAATCAGGCAAATCCCTTTGTATAAAATGTCTTAACTCGGACAAGTCCATACTCTTGTCTGAGACATAATACGCAACCAGATTCTTGTTACCTTCCTTATCAATATCCGTAACCACTACACATTCCTTTATATCCGGATGCTGTGAAAGCTGGCTCTCTATCTCTCCAATTTCAATACGGTATCCTCTTATCTTGACCTGATTATCTATTCTTCCTAAAAACTCAATAGTTCCATCCGGCAGCCACCTTGCAAGGTCTCCTGTCCTGTACATTAAGCTCCCTGATTCAAAAGGATTTTCTACAAATTTCTCTTTTGTAAGCTCAGGTTGGTTAAGATATCCTCTGGCAAGTCCGTCTCCGGCAACGCAAAGCTCTCCCTCAACCCCAATTGGCTGCAGATTGTTCTGATCGTCCACAATATATGCTCTGCTGTTGCTGACAGGTTTTCCAATCGGAATGTTTTTCTCGTAGTCCCTGTCTATCAAATGGCACACAGAAAAAGTAGTGTTTTCGGTTGGTCCGTACCCATTAATCACTGTCAGCGACGGATTACATTTTCGTACATTATTGATATGGCGTGCCGATAATACGTCTCCACCGACAATAAGGAAATTTAAAGTATTGAACATATCCGGACTGATATCGCTTAACTGATTGAAAAGCGGCGATGTCAGCCATAATATGGTAATATTGTACTCCAATAAACAAGCTCTCAGCTTAAGGGCATTTATTATTACATCCTCATTTACCAGATACAGCCGTGCCCCATTCAAGAGCGCCCCCCATACCTCAAAAGTTGTTGCATCAAATACTGGAGCACCGGTTTGTAATATTCTGTCATCTTTATTTATTTCTATATAGTTGGCATTCTTAACAAGGCGCACCACATTCCTGTGTATTATTTCAACACCTTTCGGTTTTCCCGTAGAACCTGAAGTATACATTATATATGCAAGATTATCTGCTTTTATAGCAGACTTCAAGTTCTGTCCATCAATTTCTTCATTTTCACAGACCCCGAACTCCACCACAAGCCCATCATAAGCAAGGCTTTCTTTGTAACCTTTATCCAACAGCAGCGTCCTTGCATTACTATCCTTTAGCATATATAAAATACGTTCTTTAGGATACCCGGGATCAATAGGCAGGTAAGCCCCTCCCGCCTTAAGAATCCCCAACATACCTATAATCATTTCGTTAGAGCGTCCCGCGAGAACTCCAACTACGCTTTCGTTCCCAACGCCATTGCTCTGAAGAACTTTTGCCAGACGGTTTGCCCTTATGTTAAGCTCTCTATATGTATAGCTGCTTTTCCCGGAAACCAGAGCAATACTTTCAGGTGTCCTTTCAACCTGTTCCTCAAACAATTCACACAAGCTCTTATCCCCAGGATATGGGGCACCAGTATCATTAAATTCATTTACAAGCTTTTTTATTTCAATCCCATGAAGAATTCTTTCCCTGGAAATTTTACCATTTGGGTTATATATTATTTCCTTCAATACTCTAAAAAAGTACTCAACCATTTTTGACACGCGTTCAGTTGAGAAAAACTCCTCTGAAAACTTAACAATAACCTTGAATTCATTCAGAGTAGTAGAAACCATAAAATCAAATAAAGTATTGCTTTTCAAATAACTATCTGCATAATTCGGAGTGATGAGCTGATTGTTGTTTTGCATATTCTCAATATCTTCATATACGTGGAAATCTATATGAGCAAAAATAGTATCAAAAAATGGATTTTCCTGGCTTGTATTCTCATTTATTATCGATTTTATCTCTGTGAGTGTTATATGACTATGTGACTTTACCTTTACTACTTTATTGTTTATATACTGCAAATACTCTCTCCATGTCATATCCTTTTGAACATCTATCCTCACAGGTACAGTGTTAAGGAAGCACCCCAATATTTTTTCACTGTCTTCACAAACCGGCCTGTTATGGTCTACATATCCAACAACAAAATCACTTCTGTAGCTTATCATATTCAACATATATGAGTATGCCGCAAAAAACAAATCACTGATATTTATTTTGCTGTTTTTTATAACATTCCTAAATTCCGGTACCAGTGCAATATCAAGATCCTTTGAAAAACTTCCGAAAGTGATTGAATCCTTTTTAACTACTGAAGCATTCTTCAGAAAATCCAGTCTCTTATAGTCTTCAAGTTCATTTCTCCAGTATTCCTCATCTTCTTTTGTTTTTTGGAAAGAAGCAAGATGTATGATAAAATCCTTATAGCTTGATTTCAGCTTGCATACCGTAACATCCTTTTCCTTTGATTCAAAATACAAAGTGACCATTTCCGACATCATGGTTGCAAGACTCCATCCATCCAGGATAGCATGATGGAAAACAAGCATTATATAGATATCCTCATCACTGGTTATAAAAGTTCGCAACCTCCAGAGCCTGTTTGAAAAGAGGTCAAAAGTATTCTTCCTGTCTTCTGCCATAACGGATTCAATATAATCATCCTGTTCTTTTATCCCCAGATTTCTTATATCATAGTACTCCGAATCGATCTCCATGCTTTTATGGACAAATTGTACTGGCTGAGGAAAATTGTAAATATCAAAGCTGGTTCTTAAAATAGGGTGCTTGTGCATTATAAGGTTCCAGGTCTTTTCAAAAAGATGCCTGTCAAAATCCCCAATCTTTACTCCAAATCCCACCTGGTCATGATAAACAGCCTCACCGGGATTCCTAAAAATATAGTAAAACATACCAGTTTCAATGTAGCTCATAGGATAAAAATCCTCTATATCCGAAGGTATGTTCCGTGAATATTCTTCATTTGTCAATATTTTCTCTTTAAAGGTCTCAATTTCTTTTTCAGCCTCCTGGAGGCGTTTCTTAGACACCATTGAATCCTTTGATGAAATATATGCTGCCATATCCTTCAAAACAGGATATTTATAAAAATCG
>JAAZCB010000726.1 GCA_012513545.1 Clostridiaceae bacterium | reverse complement strand
AATACGGGCCTGTTTAAACCCTTTAGCAGGATTTCTCCATATCTTACCAAAATTATTTTTTTCATTTCTTACCTCCACGTTTAATACTGATTTTCGGCAAAATGTCCCTTATTGCATCTACGGTATCCTCTACGTCCTCAATCCTGTTAAAGGCTGAAAAACTAAACCTGATGGCACCATCAATTACTTGAGGTTTGTAACCTGCAGCCTTTAGTACATGGCTGTGAACATTTTTCCTTGATGAACACGCTGACCCGGTAGATACAAATATATTGCGCATCTCAAGGTGATGAAGCAGCACTTCTGCCCTGATGCCACCAAAAGATATGTTTAAAATAAATGGTGATGATTTCTCAGGAGTAATAATTGTAAAATCCTCAATACAGCCTTTCAGCTTTTCTATAAATGCTCCCTTTAAGTTAAGACACAAGGCATTGTTGTTTTGGATATTCTTATAAGCAATATCTGCAGCCATCCCAAAACCACATATTCCCGCGACATTCTCAGTGCCAGACCTTAACATGCGCTCCTGACCTCCTCCGAGAATCTGTGTTTTCAGCCTTATACCCTTATTTAAATACACTGCTCCCACACCCTTAGGACCATGTATTTTATGGGAACTGAAAGTAAAGATATCAACTCCAAGCTTCCTGGGTAAAACCCTCACCTTCCCATAAGCCTGTACACCATCCACATGAACAGCAGTTTCCCTGTTTATACCTTTTACAATTCTTACAATCTCATCAAGTGGCTGAACAGCACCTGTTTCATTATTCGTATGAATTATACTTATCAGTGAGGTTTCCTTGTTTACAGAAGACTTAAGGCTCGATAAATCAACCTCTCCGTTGCTGTCTACTCCCAGATAATCTACCTTATACCCATTTTGCTCAAGGTGTTTATAAACCTCCAGAACCGATGGATGTTCTATTTGGGTAGTTATAATATGCTTTCCCTTTCTCGGATTGGACTCCAGATAACCGCGAACAGCAAGATTGTTTGCCTCTGTACCGCCCGAAGTAAAATAAATCTCATCTCTTTCAACTTCCAGGGTCTTTGAAATAATTTCTCTTGCGTTTTTCACAAGTTTTTCTGCTTCTACACCTTTAGTATGTAAAGATGATGGATTTCCATATACTTCCTTTTGTATGTATCCCATATAATCAATTACTTCATCATAGGGTCTTGTTGTAGCACTATTATCCAGATAAATTTCCCTGTACATTAAACTTCCTCTCTTTGTATTAGAAATTATTGCTATAATTTTATGCAGCTTCGTAAAGAACTCTAATTAAATATTCTAACATAATATCAATATTTTAACCATAAAAAAAGTGTCTTAACAGTTTGCACTGATAAGACACTTTTATAATAAAACGAACTTTTATCACTTGTAGGAAGAATCAAGCCAATTCAGGTAGTGATGCAGGCATTTTACATTTACTTCGGACATCCCCTGTATTTCTATACCATATTCAAAATAGTCCCTCAATCTGTTTTTTCTTACAACTGCTCCCTTAAAAACAAGCTTGTTTGTTCTGTCAAGTATTACTTCAACCTCAAGAACATCTTCTGGAATAAGGTTCTCGGTACAATTTACCTTAATACCACCCGGACTTATATTCTTGACAACCGCAAAGATTGGTGTTATAAAACCTTCAACTTTTATGTTGGACATAAGACTGACATAAAAACGTTGATGCTTTCTTAGATTTTTGAGCTTTTCAACCCGGTTTATTTCAACCTTAAGGGTTAGAGGGTTAACCGTATAAACATAAGTAACAGTACCGCTTAATACATATAATTCCTTCTCATCGGCATAGTTTATAATAACGTGATCATCTGGAAATATGAAAGTCTCATTAAGGAACTCCTTTACTCTCAATTTCAGAGCGTTTTCCTCATTATCAATAACACTTGCATTTAGGTATTCAAACATTTTGAAATGTTTGACATCAACAGTATCGCCAAATTTGATCATCTTTATATTATTCTTGCTGCCAAACAAATTTAATAGGCTAAATCCAGTTCTTTCATCCAAATCATAATTTGACATAAATCTGACTCCCTTCAATTCTATACTACATGCACAAATTTTATCAAAACTGCGAAGTATAATATAATTTAGCAATATGTGAATTTATGACTTAAAATAAAATTGAATGTAAAGATTTGTATAAATGAAAAACAATGACCTCTATTATTATAGCTATAACTATATTATATCACATTCTTTTTACAAATTACAAATTTTTTTAATTATTGAAATAACTTTTTATGAATTTTCAATGAATTGTTACGTCTGAGATTTATGATATAATGCCTTCAAAAAATCCAGTTTCCTGTATTCCTTTTCCAGCCTGTCCTTAAGATACTTTTTTGATATCCTGCTTAATTCCCTTAATACACATTCTGATACTTCAAAATTAAACAAAGCTTTTATGTTACTATAAACAATATGGTTTAGTGTTTTGGCAGTACCCGGAGAAATTGCCATTGTATCTATCTCATCTTTAATGCAGTTTCCACAAATAAAAGCACATTTATTAAAACTGAAAAACAAGTTGTCCACACTGTCCGAGCCACAGTTTAGACAGCCTCTTACCATAGGAGCATATCCAATAATTGTAAGCAATCTCAATTCAAATATTCTTATAATTTGTTCAGGCAACTTATCTGTTTTAGCCAGCATATACAGTGAATTCAAAAAAAGCTGCAACACCTTGGTTGCAGGCTGATTTTCCTGAATTATATCACTTATGATATCTGTCATGTGTGCAGCGAAGGTAAGTTTTTCCACATCATTTCTGATATTATAAAACGACTCAATAACATCACAGCTGTTTATTGAAAAAATATCCCTTCCCTTAAAGAGCACAAACTCGCTATAGCAAAGCAGCTGCGTCCCGGAAGACATCCTGCTCTTTGGTCTTCTGGCTCCTTTAGCACTGCAGCTCATCTTTCCTCTGTCTTTAGAAAATACTGTTATTATTTTATCAGCTTCTCCTGTATTAACCTCTTTTATTACTATCCCTTTAGTCTTTATATAACTCATGTTTTTATTTGCTCACATCATTGAGTGCTAATAGCAACTTCCTCGTTAGCAATTGAGGTTTCATCGGCTATTCTGCTCTTTTCCTCGATTTCTTTAAGAAAAATATAGGTTTTGATATCGCCTGTGTTCTCAAAAGCTTTCCACGCAAATTCTTTTAGCATAACTTAATTTCCCCCTCTATTGATAGGTATAATGCAATTCCTTTAATTATTAGGTTACACTAAAAATTATTTTGTATACTTGAAAATTTATCATAAAAGACTTAACTTTTGTAACCAAGCGTTTTAAGCATGTGATCATTATTTCTCCAGTCAGGCTTTACCTTGACCCAGAGTTCAAGAAAAACCTTTGTTCCTAAAAGTCTTTCAATCTCAATTCTGGACATGCTTCCTATATTTTTGAGCATCCTCCCTTCCTTCCCAATTAGAATACCCTTATGTGTTTCCTTTTCACAATATATGTTTGCCTGTATATCAATTATATCTTTACCCTGTCTTTCTTTAAGGCTTATTACCTCCACACCTACGCCATGGGGAACTTCATCAGTTAAAAGCTCCAGGACCTTTTCCCTTATCAACTCGGCAGCTAAAAGCTTTTCAGGCTGATCTGTGAGCATATCTTCCGGAAAGTATTTCGGTCCTTCCGGAAGGACTTT
>JAAZCB010000725.1 GCA_012513545.1 Clostridiaceae bacterium | reverse complement strand
TCACCTTCAAAATTTATTGTTCTTATTCTATAAAAGCTATCATTTTCACCGAGTATTGTAACCAGGATTCCGTCGGATAAATATCTGAAATCCGAATCTTTGCTTTCATTATAGTATGCTGGTGCAGCCTGGTGCCTCATACCCCCGAAATCATCTATAGTTCTGCCTTTGTTTAGTGGGGCAGTCCCTACGCTGTTCTTATAATTTGATATATAGGCAATGGAATTATCTTCAATTTCCTGCTTCAATCTCTCCACTGCATCGACCATCTTTTTAAATTGAAAGCCTCTCGGCTGGGCAAGTTTTGCAAATATATATCCATACCTGGTTTCATTGTTTTTTATAAATGACACCTTGTACCATCTGTCACTTTTGTAATTATCGATATAGCTGCCAACCACCTCAGCTATCAGGTTAACTTTTTCAAAATATTGTGCTTTGCCCACAATCTCTGCGGAGGAATCAGGCTTTTCCCTGATATTAGCTCCGCTGCTCGTAACAAGCAGATAGTCTTTTGGGAAAACATATTTATTATATCTGATATCAGTAACAATCGTATCAGGTATTAAAGACTCAAACACCGCGACTACCTGTTCACCATTATCCGTTACGACAATTCCTTTATTCATATCCTCCTGATTACCTGATAAGTCTTTATCCTTATTTTCCTGTTCCTCAGAGTAATTTGTCGCAAGTGGCAAATCAGCTTTGCTGACGTCATTTTCAATATCGCTTAAGACCTCTATAGGTTCAGTTATCTTTGGAGTAAAATGTATTTCCATGCCTGCACCTTCAGTTTCGGCACTGTAGACACCATATACTCTGTCTGTAACCGAATATTCACCTGTATTCAGTTTATCATCGCAAGCAGTCAAAACAAACAACAAAAGCAATGACACAAAAAATATTTTTTTCATAAATAGTCCCTCACTTCCTAACTACAAATATACCCCATAGTAGTAATCAACTATTGTGTTATATAACTTTAGACGAAATGTGACATTCCTTTGTTCATTCGATGTAATTATTTGATGTGTTATTTATGGTTTATGTTTAGAATGAGCTAATATTTGTTATGAACCATAAAATATTTAGCTCAAAGAGATAAAATATCATTTAAGTTTAAATTATATTTTGCAGGAAAACATGCTTTTAAACACGGAAAGACTATAAACTATGTAATGACCTTAATTAATTATGGTATTAATATATATCGGAATAATCCTTATAATTCTTTACATAAAATTTCTTTGTTTATCTTTATACTGTTGTGATATGTACAAAGGTTATCAGCCCTCAAAACCTGCCAAGCATGGCTTTCACAACCTCATCAAATGGCTTTGATCCTATATTGTCCAGCATTTGCTCCAACTCTGTCTTCTGTTTCAGAGAACCTTGAAGAACAATCTGAACAATCTGGTCCTTGTCAACCAGAACGGAATTTACTTCAAGGACTCCTCCCAGAATACCTGCAACTACCAAAGCCTGTGAAGGAGTCAAGACAACATTCTTCTTT
>JAAZCB010000724.1 GCA_012513545.1 Clostridiaceae bacterium | reverse complement strand
TCAATTCAAGACCAAGCGATTCGCCGATCATAGAAGCGTACGAAGATACTCGTTCGCAGTGCCCTACGGTGTATTTGTCTTTAGCCGTTATTGTGCTTAACAGGCCTTTGAATACTCCGATCATTTGTTCATCGGATTTTATGCTTTTATGAATTTGAACCATAATATCCTGGTAAAAATTGATTTTATCATCACCCATATTTTTTGCCTGATATAGAGCCATGTTCGCGTGAGTAACCAAATCTTCCTTGCTCTGAGAAATATTAGGGTACTCTGACAAGCCAATTGAAAAGGTTATCCTGTTTAATACTCCGTCAGCAAAATATTCTTTTTTTTGCTTTTCATATTGGTCATGTATTCGTTTAGCTTCTGATTCAATGTAATATAAATCCTTATTCAATAAGAGTACTGCAAACTCATCTCCACCAAACTTGAAAACTTTTTCACCTTCAGAAACGATGTTTTTCAATAGCTCTGCAGTGTTTTTCAGGACCATATCTCCATAATCGTGTCCATACAAATCGTTATACATTCTGAAATTATCAACATCAATAAGTATCAATCCGACTGAAGAATTGCTGTGGATGGCATTATCAAGGTAGGAATAAAAAAATCTGAGGTTGTAAACGTTGGTAAGTTCATCTGTAACAGCAAGTCTTTGAAGCTCTTTTTTATGTTTATCCTGACGTATTGTCAATAATCCCATAATTAATAACCATATAGAGGATAATATCAAAAAAGTAGTAGAGATAAGATAACTGAAACTTCCGGTGGAGTAATACTTTGACACGACAATAACCAGGTCTTTAAAATTTGATGCCAATCCAATAACCATGCCGAGTCCACCGAAGCGGAAGATAAGGAATATTAATATAAATGCCTGTACCTGACCTATAATAGAGCCTATGTCCTTTGGAAGGGTTATATGAAGTATACAAAAGATTATAAGTAACAAAATACAGACTAAAAACTCTATTTTTCTATTTAAAGTGTAAAAATAATCATTTTTGTAATTTGCAATTATAGCTTTTACAGATGACAAACGCATTAATTCACTCCCCGTACAAAGAATATAGCAATAGTTACACGTAATGAAATTCTTTGAGGTGACATAACCTGTACTTAAGTGTCAGACTTAAGATTAGTATTAAAAGCTTGATTTGTATTGTACAAGTATTGGTAAAACTAGTAAAAACCATAGTTAAACTATATGAAATATTAATTCATATATCAATATTTTATACCATACTAGGGAAAATGTCAAACGAACATACATTATGTTAACCGAATGAGTATTAAGTCTGATTATCTGCTTTATACTAAGAGAAAATAGGAGGAAAAATAAAAGAACTCCAACTTTTATATATGGAGTTCTTTTATTTTTATATTGACTTAGCGTTGTTTAAAGCTTATTTAGAACAGAAAGAAACTCTGGATATACCAGATCAAGTATCTGAGTTTTACGGATCATTGTCTCGCCTTGGGCAACCAGCCCTGCAATACATAATGCCATTGTCAGCGATGGATGATTATAGCCCTCGATTACTGTACCTTTTAAAAGCTTTCCACCTTCTATTATAAGTCCGTTTTCAGTTTCCTTAACAGAAGCCCCAAGCTTTGAAAGTTCAGTAGTAAGCATTTTTATTTTGTTTGATTCCTTGATTTTAAAACCACCCAAGTCTTTTATTTCTGTTGTTCCCTTTGCAATAGTAGCAGCGACAGCAATAAGAGGGATTTCATCAATCAGTCTTGGAATTATCTCTCCACTGATGCTAACCGCATTCAGAGATGATGACATTACACGGATATCTGCTACTTTTTCATTGCTTACAGTTCTCTCATTATGGATTTCAATTTTTGCCCCCATATCTCTGAATACATCAATAATACCTGTTCTGGTAGGATTAACTCCTACATTTTTTATTGTTATATCGGAATTAGGGACAAGCAAACCTGCCGTAATAAAATATGAAGCTATGGAAATATCTCCTGGAATTTCTATGTGTTCGGCAAATAAGTTCTCCACCTTATGGCTGGTAACTTCCAGCCCATCAACCTTAATGTCGGCACCGAGAAAATTCAGCATAAGCTCGGAATGATCCCTGGATTTTACAGCTTCAACTACTTTGGTGTTTCCTTCAGCATACAGACCTGCAATTAATATGGGAGACTTTATATGTGTGTCCATTATTGACAGGTTGTGAGACATCCCTTTAAGTCTCGAGGCTGATATTGAAAGAGGACAAAGATTCCCATCGTCCCTTCCGTTAATGATGGCACCCATATTTCTTAAGGGTTTGACTACCTTACCAACAGGTTTTCTTACAGATGAATCTTCCCTTGTTACTACTGTGTTGAAAGGCTGGCCGGATAATACTCCTAACAGAAGTCTTAATGCTGTACCCGACCTTCCTGCATTTAATACAGATGCAGGAGGTTGCAGGCCATAAAGACCATTGCCATGGATTTTGACCTTTTTGTTTGGAAGAATTTCTATACTCACCTGCATTTTACGGAAACAATCAATAGTGCTTAAACAGTCTTCACTCATTAAAAGTCCGTCGATTTCAGTAGTACCTTTTGCTAAAGAGCCGAACAGTATAGCCCTGTGAGAAATAGACTTGTCACCTGGTACTGATATTTCGCCTCTTAATGATTCCCTTTGCTCAATTAACACGCAATATTCCC
>JAAZCB010000723.1 GCA_012513545.1 Clostridiaceae bacterium | reverse complement strand
GTCCCTGTCATCCCGGCCAGTTTATGATACATACGGAAGTAGTTCTGCAGTGTTATTGTTGCATAGGTCTGGGTTGCCTCTTCCACTTTTACATTCTCCTTTGCCTCAATAGCCTGATGCAAACCGTCGGAATACCTTCGGCCTTCAAGAATACGGCCTGTCTGTTCATCAACAATCTTAACCTTATTATCAATTACAACATATTCAATGTCCTTGTCAAACAAGGTATAGGCTTTAAGCAACTGAGTCATTGTATGCACTCTTTCTGACTTGACAGAAAAATCCTGCAAAATATCATCTTTCAACTTCAGTTTTTCCCTGTCACTAAGCTGGCTTTTTTCCAGATCTGCTATTTTGAGCCAACGTCCGGGAGAATAAAGAAGCTGGCATCTTCAACAGAAGTCGCTATAAGATCGAGTCCCTTATCAGTTAATTCAATAGAGTTTGCTTTTTCATCAATAATAAAATAAAGCTCATCTGTTACTTTGGGCATCTCCTTGCTGTTGTTCTGCATATAGAAGTTCTCGGTCTTGAGAAGCAAAGATTTGTTTCCCTCTTCACTCAGGAATTTAATCAGTGCATTATTTTTGGGAAGACCTTTAAAAGCACGCAGCAGGAGAAGTCCTCCTTCCTCATTATTAGCTTCTGAAATGTGTCTTTTTGCATCTGCAAGAATTTGTGTAACAAGTCTTTTTTGAGCACTAACGAGTTTTTCTACTTTAGGTTTAAGTTCATCGAACTGCTGGGTATCGCTTTTTGCAGTTGGTCCTGATATGATTAAAGGTGTACGTGCATCATCAATAAGAACTGAATCAACCTCATCCACAATAGCATAGTGATGCTTTCTCTGGACAAGATCTTCGGGATTGACAGCCATATTATCGCGCAGGTAGTCAAATCCGAATTCATTGTTTGTACCGAATGTTATATCAGCATTATATGCTTGTCTTCTTCCTGCAGAATTTGGCTGATGCTTGTCGATACAGTCGACAGTAAGGCCGTGAAATTCATATATAGGCCCCATCCATTCCGAGTCACGTTTTGAAAGGTAATCATTAACGGTTACTATATGAACACCCTTACCTGCCAGAGCGTTAAGGAAAACAGGCAAGGTAGCAACAACAGTTTTTCCCTCTCCTGTTGCCATTTCAGCAATTTTACCCTTATGCAGAGCTACGCCACCGATAAGTTGAACGTCGTAATGTACCATATCCCACAGGATTTCATTACCACCTGCATTCCACCTGTTACTCCACAGAGCTTTATCTCCCTTTATTGTAATACTCTCCCTTTTGGCAGCAAGATCTTTGTCGTAATCAAGAGCAGTAACCTCAAGTACCGGATTTTCCTTGAACCTGCGGGCTGTTTCCCTTACGATTGCAAAAGCCTTGGGCAATACGCGATCCAGGACTTTTTCAAGTTTCTCATTAACAAGTTTCTCAGTCTTGTCAATCTCATTGTATAATTCTTCTTTCTTGTTTACATCATCCTCTTTTTCAGCTTCTTCCCGTAATTGTAAAATATGCTGTTCTTCCGGTTCGGTTTCCCTGTGTATTTCCTTTTTTAATTCCTTACTCAGTTCTCTCAACCGATCATTAGACAAATCTTTCAGCTTTTCATATTCCTTAATTATCAACTCAACATAAGGGCTGATCTCCTTAATATCCCTATCATACTTGTTCCCCAGGAAAAGACCCAAAACCTTATTGACAATACTCATATTAATTATTATTTATACAAATTTCGAATTACCCACAAAATTAGT
>JAAZCB010000722.1 GCA_012513545.1 Clostridiaceae bacterium | reverse complement strand
GGAAGCAGAAGGACTCAGGGATAAAGTGATTTTAGTTTGCGGAGGGCCCCGTATAAGTTATGAGCTTGCACAGGAATTAGGATATGATGCAGGTTTTGGGACAGGAAGCTATGCTAACCACGTTGCAACCTTTGTAGTTAATCAAATTGTGGAAAGAAACTTAATTTAGAGGTATGGGGACGGTTCTTTTTGTTCTTGACAACAGGAAGAACCGTTTTTTTAATTGAAATTTCCACAATATTTGGTATAATTAAATAAGAGGATGGAAGGGAGGTAATCATGGATAGATTAACTATCGGACAGATGTCCAAAATAAATAATGTTTCAGAGCAAACGCTTCGCTACTATGATAAAATCGGAATATTAAAACCAATTGAAGTTGATAAATTTACCGGCTACAGATACTATTCCATGAAACAGTGTGCAAGGCTTGACATGATACAATATTTGAAGTCCCTTGGCATGCGGTTAAAGGATATAGAAGTTCAGCTTAAAACCTGCGATACAAAATTTATAAAAAGATTTTTGGAAGAAAAAAGCCGAAATATTGACGCAGAAATTGAAGGATTAAAACATCAAAAAAATGCACTTCAAAGAGCCGTGCGCAACTATGAAAGATATGAATCCTCACCTCCCGACGGTACAATTGCCCTTGAATATATTGAAAAACGCTGGATATACAGCTACAATATGAGCACTAATTTTTATAATTTCGGTATTGAAATATATGAGGAACAGCTGAGAAAGCTAAAGGAAGATATGGAAAGAAACGGGCTTCGGCAGACATATTTTTGCAATGCAGGAAGTACTGTTGCCTATGAGCAAATAATAAACAGAGATTTCATATCCAGTGATTTATTTGTATTTGTTGATGAAAATGTACCCGAGCATCTAATCAGACCTGTAAAAGCCGGCACATATCTATGCATTTACTGCAGCAGATTTGAACAGGAAATACCCTATGCAAACAAACTTTTAGACGAAATATCAGAAAGAAATTATACTATAGACGGTGATTATATCTGTGAAGTAATAACAGACTTGCCTGATCTGATGGACGGTGAGAGAGGAATGTTCTTTAAATTGCAGGTACCGGTTAAAATTTCATAAAAATTAAAATATATTAGAAATAATACTTGACCTTATTGTTGCTATAACCTTTATAATGAAAATAGAATAAAAAATATGCTCCGATTCTCATCTGACCCATGAGGCCGATGAGAACGCTAGGTGTTTAGAGCAATCTATTCGCCCTCCTATTTGAAAAGGAGCCGCAAAACTTATGCAAACCTTTACATAAGTGCTGCGGTTTTTTTATTCTAAATAACCCAAAGGAGGCCAAGGTGAAAATCAAAGTTAAATTGACAGGCATTTTAGCTTCATCAGCAGGATTTCGAGAGAGAGAAATTGAAATGCTGGAAGGAACAACCATTGCTGAAGCGTTGATTATCATAAATCTACCTGTAAGCGGCCAATGGACCAAGAGCAGCGTTAACGGCAGTCTCCGCAGTAAAAACTATGCCTTGAATGATGGTGATGAACTTTTGTTTTTCCCTGTCGGCGGAGGGGGATAAAATATTTAGGAGGTGCTTTATGAAGCCGGGTGTAATTAAGGTTAATGTCAACAAGTCAGTCTGTCAAGGCTGCAGAACCTGCGAAGCTGTATGTTCGCTTGTACATACCGATGCTGTATCTCCACAGACGAGGGGTATACAGGTAAACGAGTTAAATGAACTTGGTAAATTTAAACTAACTGTATGTCAGCAATGCTCTGATATGATGTGTGCTGAGGTTTGTCCCGTAGAATGTATAAACAGAAACTCATATTCAGGGGCTGTTGAAATTCAAGAAGGCTGTACAGGATGTGGTGCCTGTGCCGAAGCATGCCCGATTGGTGCTATTGTAATGGTAAATTTAGACGGGGAAACAAAACCCTATAAATGTGATTTGTGCGGCGGACTTCCGGAATGTGTACCTGCTTGTCCCAGGCAGGCATTGTCATGGTAGGAGGTGTGATGATGAAAGGTTATAAAGATTGTGTAATTAAAGTTGATTTAACTGAAGGGATCATTAAAAAGGAAAAGCTTAATCCAGAGTATATACAAAAATACCTGGGCGGAGAAGGCTATGGAATAGCTTTGCTATGGGATGAAATGCCCCATAAGGCAGCCCCTTTATCTCCGGACAACATACTCAGTTTCAACACCGGTCCTATGACAGGTACGCCGACACCTTCTGCGTCACGTACCAGCGTCTGCTTCATGTCTCCTCTGACAAATACTATTGGTGCATCCAATGTAGGAAGCCATTTTGGAGCAGAATTAAAATTTGCAGGTTATGATACGGTTTCATTTAAAGGTAAGTCTGAGAAACCAGTTTACTTGTATATTGATAATGATAATGTGGAGTTAAGAGATGCATCCGGGTTCTGGGGTATGAATACCCGCGAAGCCACCGATGCCATAAAGGAAGAAGTGGGAAAAGAATTTAAAGTATGCTGCATAGGTCAGTCCGGCGAAAAACTTTCAAGCCTTGCATGTATTTTCAGCGATGATTGTTTTGCAGGAAGAGGCGGAGCCGGTGCAGTGATGGGAAGCAAGAATTTAAAGGCCATAGCTGTTCGTGGAACGGGAAAAGTTGAAATTGCAGATAAGGATGCATTCATGGCAGCATACAAGGATGCCTATAGACAGCTGAGAGATGAAGCCTACACATGGGGACCTGTTCACGGCTACGGAACACCGTCATGGGTGGGCGGCTCACACGATATAGGAATTCTTCCTACGCGAAATTTTCTGCAAAACCAGTTTGATAAAATTGAAAATGTACTTCCATATCAATTGTGGAATGATACTGACAAATACTCCGTAAGACGTCGTACCTGCTATGCTTGTCAGCTTGGATGCCACAAATATGTAGTTATGGGTGATACCGAAGTAGGAGAAATGGAGTATGAAACATTGGCAGCATACGGACCTCGCTGCGGAGTGGATGATTATGAAAGTATATGCATGGCCGGTTATTATACAACAATATATGGATTTGACACCATTTCAGGCGGCGGGACAATTAGTACCATAATGGAATGGTATGAAAAAGGGATAATAAACAAGGAACACACAGATGGTTTGGAAATGAATTTTGGAAACGGTCCTGCAATGGTTGAGATGACCAGAAAAATGGGATTGAGAGAAGGCTGCGGAGATTTGTATGCTGATGGCTCCTTTGAAGCAGCTAAACGAATCGGCGGCAAGGCGATGGATTTTGTAATGGCTGTAAAAGGTATGGAAATTTCTGCTACAGACCCCAGGGGTGCTTCTTCCATGACAATTGCATTCGGAACAAGCGAAAGAGGCGCCTGTCACATGCGTCCATATGCAGCATCTGTTGATGCCTTTGGTTATGTATTTCCTGATTTGGATATAAACGAACCAAGGGATCCGTTCAATGATGCAGAAGATAAAACATGGTTAAAAGCAATTAAAGAATATTTCGTTGTGACAAACTTAGCCGGAATATGCGACTTCAACGTTATAAATCTTGAATTGAAAGCATCCACCATAGCTGAACTTTATACTTCAATAACAGGAATAGAAATGGATAAGCATAAGCTGTTAAAGACTGCCGAGCGAACGATAGCACTTGAACGCGCCTTGAATTATGAGAGAGGTTTTACAAGAAAAGACGACAGACTTCCTAAACGATTTATGACTGAGCCTGCAGCAGGTGGTCCTCCACAGGGCAGAGTTGCTGATATGGAAACAGCTCTTGATAAATTCTATGAAGCCTGCTCATTTGATATGGAAAAGGCAATACCTACTCCTGAAAAGTTTGAAGAATTGGGAATGGAAGATGTAGCAGAACAAATATACAGCTTAAATTATTAGACAGCATTTTGTCACCCTGAGCGTAGCGAAGGGTCTCATCTTGATTCGTGAATATTTGTCTTGTGGACCTGGTGGGGACGGTTCTTTTTGTTCTTGGTAACAAAAGAACCGTTTTTAATTGCCTTTTTAAGAGTTTATAGCCCTCATTTTTGTCATTCTGAGGGCTTTTAGCCCGAAGAATCTATTTTTATGTTTATTAAAATAGATTGCAAAATTACATGTATATGGTAAAATGTACTAAATAAAAATAATTACCCTGTACACGCAGGGTATATTTGCGTGAGCTATGCCGGCTACCTATTTATATGGTTTGCGGAGTATTTATGATAAAAAATAAAAATCTTTTATTTGTGATTAAAATTTTAATATTGATAATTTTGTTTTTATCGGCACTTTATTTTGAAAATGCACATCAACCGAGGCTGATAGTGCTTATAGTAATCTTTGTGCTTTTTTTGGCCAATAATATAGCCAAATACCGTTTAAAAGCTCAAAAGAAAATTTTAT
>JAAZCB010000721.1 GCA_012513545.1 Clostridiaceae bacterium | reverse complement strand
GCGAAGAATTCTGCACATCTTGCAGCAATCCTGCTTATTTTATAGAAAACGGGGCGGTAACGATTGAAAATCTTCAGCCGGGCAGATACTATGTCATGGCCGGTGCGGCAAATTATCTTTTTTCAGATAAAAAAGAGATAAAGGTTTCTGACAGGCAAGATTCCGCAATAACCTTGAAACTTAAGCCTGCCAGAAAGGTTGTTTTCAACCTGATTGAGCCGAATGGTTTGCCTGTATCAGGTTTAGTATATATAATTTTAAAATTAGAGAGAACAGACAGACGCCCTGCCTTAAAAACTCTCCACGGCACCCAGAAAAGCACTATTGCGCCCTTTCAAGAAGCAGATGGTAAAAAGACATTTACCCTGGACTCTCTTGAAAAAGGGCAATACCGAGCGGGTATAGAAATCTACAGAGAAAGTAGAGAATTTCTATATTCCACATTCAAAACCTTTATAATAGAACCAGAGCAAGAAATCATAATTGATATCAACATGAATCAACCCTGAAATAAAGTGTAATATAAATTAGACTGGACAGTTGAAACGAAAGATAAGAAAAGAAAATTCCGTATAAAGATTTCAAACAAAACTATGATAATATATCTAAAGCAGAGTGGTCGGAGATTTATCGGAAACATCAGACTGTTATTAATAAGGAGGAATAAATGGTTATGACGGGTAATCAGATGGCAGGATTAGTATTCGTTGTGCTTGCAATAGTTGTTCTTATTATTGTTTTGAGAGAACGGCTTTCCTTATCCGGCAGGAAAAAAGAGACTGGTTATCTATCGGATTCAAGTGATTACCTGAAAATTTTAAAAAAGGGTTGGTCGGTCACCAGCAAGAATTTATGGGTATTCTGGATTTTGTGGATATTTTCTTTTCTTGCATTTTTCCAAATTACTGTTCTGAATTTATCCAGAAAAAATTTCCAATTCTTGTCTTTTAACAGCTATCTTCACGGAATACATTTTTCTTTTTTTCAAAAGTTCATCCATAGTTTCTTCCTTGCTCCTGTTTATATACCTTTTTCTTTTGGAATAGAAAACAGCCTTTTCTTTCTTCTGGCGCTTATTATTATTCTAAAACCGTTTAAAAGTCTTATTTCGCAATCATCCCAAGACGTTCAGCTTGCTTCATCCACAAAGTTTTTGGAAAAAAACCTGCCATTTTTCTTAATTGCCTCCATTATTGCAGTTTTTTGTAATATATTATTAAGTATTCGCGCTCCCTTGTTTTTCCATAATTCTATTGGGCAAATAAGTTTACTTGCGCCTGCCCGCATTTATTCAGCAATAATGGTTTACTGGTCTGCGTTCATTCAAGCCCTGTTAACGGGTTTCATTCTTTCGGTGTTCAAAGCCATTATCGATGGAGATGAAGTGAAAAGGCATTCAATTTTCGTAGCGTCGCTGAAATTCTTCAGATCGTTATTTTTCTTTTATCTTATTCTTATAGGCATATTCTATTGCTGGAACACTATCGCCAATTTATTATATTTAAGATTTGTAAGACAGAGTTCATATAATATTACTTCTATGCTTCTCTGGCTGGTACTGGCTTTTTTTCTTATCCCGTATCTTTTAGTCCATGAGGAGAGTGATTTGAAAACAGCTTTTGCGCGCAATTTTTTTCTGTGGAAACAAAACTGGCGGCAGATTCTTTGTTTTCTTCTTCTTATAATTTTACTTATATCTGTTATCAATACTTTATTAGCCTTTGGGCAGATTTTTATCGGGACATGGTTTCAACTGGCAATGCAGGTGGTGGAGAAAACCATACGGCTTGTCCTTCGTTTATGGATAGCGGCCTCCAT
>JAAZCB010000720.1 GCA_012513545.1 Clostridiaceae bacterium | reverse complement strand
GTAACTCCCCTTTTCTCTAACATTTGGCAGAATCTCCTTCTATGTGAAGGCTATGCCAGCAAATTATTTACATTGACTTTTTATTATAAATTTAATGCAACGCTAATGAAGTTGTATATATAAATAAGTTTATAAGTACTATATATTTATGGTAAAATAGGATTACAGTAAATACAAAATAAATCAACAGGTGAGGATCATTTTATGGATAAAACAGTAATGATTATTGATCATTCGGAATATGAAAGGGAGAAAGTTAAAATTATACTCGATAATATCGATGAGTTCAGTTTCATAGATATTAAAGACCTTAACCAATTTCAAAATCATATTAAGGAAACCGCACCCCTGTCACTGATAATTATGGACATAGCCTTTCCTTCTGAAAGTGACGGTTTTAAAGTATTATCCTCGATAAGAGATAACACGCAAACTACAGGTACACCTGTTGTAATTACTACAAAATCGGACAACCCCGAGCATCAGAGAGCTGCCTTGAAATACAATGTTGGTGATTTCATTATTAAGCCCTATCAGCCAAAACGATTGGAAAATTCTGTTCGAAGCGTGTTGAAGATAGAACAGGAATTCAATTATACAATCAACAGTGCAAATGTAATAACAATGTCTATAGAAGACTATATAACAAAAGAGTTTAAACTAGCCTCAAGATCAAGTCAAAATCTTTCTATAGTTTTCATTACTCCCATACAAATTAAAAAAGAACTATCCGAGCAGCAGAAATCAATAGCTTCTGAACATAAAACAAAAATATACAACATAGCTGCTGAAAACACCAAGCTTTCTTCAAGATCCACAGATACCATTATTTTGAATGATAACAGGGATATTCTCATGATACTTCCGTTTACCAATTCATCAGGTGCTGAAATGGTTTTAAAAAAAGTAGTCGCCAATATCCGTAATGGGCTAAGTGATTTACAGATAAACTATGACGACTTCTTTTATGCAGTACATGTAACCTTTCCAGCGGATGGTAAAAACTTCCAGGCATTGATGGAAAAGGCCATGAAAAAGGTTGAATCCAAAATAATGCTTGAAAAAATTACCTACATCGGAACAAACACTCTCGAAAAAGCCAGAAACACCTACAAGAAATTTAAGCTTTAGCAGTCTCAAACTTCCTTTTAGGCGGAGGGGGTCCAAAAAACTGGTAATAGTTGCATAGAATCCTTCCGTTGAAAAGTTTCCTCTTCTTATCTGCTTTCCTGCCAAATAGCTTTTCAAGTTCAGGATGAGAAGACAGTATATAGTGCGACCAGGTGTCCAGTTCTCCAAATGTTTTTCCCATTTCCCTGTAAAGCCTCTCTACTTCCTTTAATTCCCCGAGACGCTCACCATAGGGAGGATTACATATTATAAATCCATAACTTGCTTTGGACTTAATATCACTAAATGGCATCCTTTGGAGATGTATATACCTTTCAACACCTGCCTGATTTGCATGGTACCTTGCAAGACTCATAGCCTCTTCACTTATATCGGAACCCTGGATATGCAGCTTCGCATCTGCCTTTATCAAATTCCGTGCTTCGTTTCTGGCGTCATTCCATAACCTGTGCGGAATATTGGACCATTTTTCCGAATCAAACTCCCTATTTAAACCCGGAGCAATGTTAAGCGCTATCAAAGCTGCCTCAATTGGAATAGTACCCGAACCGCAAAAAGGGTCAATAAGAACCCTGTCATCACGCCATCTGCTGATTTGTATCATGGCACAGGCAAGTGTTTCCTTTAAAGGTGCACCTGAAACCAGTTTTCTGTATCCCCTTTTATGAAGCCCTGCACCACTTGTATCAATAGTAAGAGTAGCCATATCCTTGAGCAATGAAACCTCAATTCTATAACGAGGGCCTGTTTCCTCAAACCATTCCTTTTTATGTTTTGTTTTCAGCTTTTCTACCACAGCTTTTTTAACTATCGCCTGGCAATCTGAAATACTGAAAAGCTTAGAGTCAACGGACTTTCCTTCGACAGGAAACTCTGCATTGCATGGTATCCATTCGTCCCAGGGAAGTGCTTTTGTCTTTTCAAACAGTTCATCAAAAGTAAGAGCCTGAAACTCTCCCATTTTAAGAAGAACCCTGTCGGCCGATCTAAGCCAGAGATTCGTCCTGCATACTGCACTTTCATCACCTGAAAAAGTAACTTTTCCATTCTCTACGTATTGGTCCTCATAACCAAGCCTCAACAATTCTCTTCCGACAACAGCCTCCACGCCGAAAGCAGATGTTGCTATAAGATGTATTTTTGACATAATATCCTTCCCGGTGCATTTTTACATATATTATATCCAAATAACCCGGTATAAACAATTATTTTTTTCCAACACGTTCAACAGTATGAAGAAGTATGATAGAATAATAATATACAGGTTGTAACCCGCAGTTTCTGTTTGAAAAATTTTCCATTAGCAATATTTGAATAATATTTATTAATAACGTAATAAAAATCTCATAGCTATACTATATTTTTTTAAAACCTTTGTGTTCTCTTGTTGTTTAATAGTACTTTAAAACAGTACTTCAAAATAGAATAATAAGTATCTTATTAAGCACTACACTATTTCCAATGATGGGGTGAAATAATGTACGAGTTCAATTTGCCTGAAAACTTTATGCTAGGCACTGCTACATCAAGTGTTCAGACAGAAGGCGGTGACAAAAACAATACCTGGTACAGATGGTGTACCGAAGGACACATTAAAGACTCAAGCAGTTGTATTACAGCAAATGACCACTGGAACAGAATTGATGAAGATACTGCAATTCTTAAAAGTCTGAATGTCCAGACTCATAGAATGAGCATAGAATGGAGCCGCATCGAAACTGAGAGAGGCATTTTCTCTGAGGAGGCAATAAACCATTACAAGTATGAGATTGAAAATCTACTCAGTAACAACATAAAGCCATTAATCACTCTTCATCATTTTTCTGAACCAATCTGGTTTCATAACATAGGAGCATGGGAAAACCCTGAAAGTACTGATATTTTTCTGGAATACGTACAATACACAGTAGAAAAACTCGGCCATTTGGTAAATGAGTGGATAACCTTTAACGAGCCAAATGTTTATACTGTTCTTGGATATGGTGCAGGTCTCTGGCCACCTGGAAAAAAGGGAATAATTAATTCTTTAAAGATCTATTCAAAAATAATAAAAACTCATACTGAAGCTTACAAACTAATTCATGCTATCCGCTCAAAGAACAATTACAAAGACGTTACACTTGTAGGCTCTGCAATGCACATACGCATATTTGAAGGTAGAAGTGTTCACTCTAAACTTATTGCCAGCCTGTCCAACTACGTCTTTAATGAGTTGCTGATTGTTGGTATAACAACAGGAAATCTAAAATTTCCCCTATCAAAGAGTGCTCATAATATTAAAAGCGGCAGATATGCAGATTTTATCGCCTTAAATTACTATACAAAAATAACTGTTGAATTCACCTTTAAACTGTCAACAGTTTTTTATAAGGAAGGAAATGATAAAAGACTTGATAATACTGAATTAGGATGGGATATTTACCCTCAAGGACTCTATGATATTTGTAAAAAATATTATGAAAAATTTAAGCTCCCCATATTCATTACAGAAAATGGTATTAGTGATAAGTCCGACTTAAAAAGGTCTGATTATATATTAAGCCACATTGCAAACGTCGCAAAAGCAATTAATGAAGGAATACCCGTTAAAAGATACTATTACTGGACTCTTTTTGATAATTTCGAATGGCTTGAGGGTGAAACAACAAGTTTTGGCCTGGTTGAATGTGATTTCAGGACCTTTGAAAGAAGAATAAAAAACAGTGCAAAACTTTACAGTGAAATATGTAAACATAAAAAGTTTACAAGGGAAATGTATAAGCGGTTCTTTGACGACAAAATTACTATGAAATCCCCATAAAACTAAATAAGTATAGCACCTCTGCTCATTTTGAAGGCTTGTTGCAATGGAGCTTTACCTTTTATGAGTAGAGGTGCAGCTATTTAATGTACATATGGTCTAATATTGAACGTGATTAATATTTTCATCGCGTTCAATTTCCTTAATACACTATCACAAAAAACAATTTCTCAATGTAAAATCAATTTTGTGATTCATATAGCTTTTCAAGTTTACATTCTGATTCTGTTGTCAGCTCTGTTGAAATTGTCGGATTTACAGCCTCCTCCTTTGTAACTTGCAGTATTTCGTTCAAAGAAGCGCCTCCGCATAATACCCGGACGAATTCCTGCACTGCCTGTATATTATCTTTCTCTTGCGAGTACTTCCTCACTATCCTTTTCATACCATTATATAGTTTTTTTTCATCATTTGCATTTATTTCATCTTTTAAGATTTCCGAAAAGATTAACGAAAGATTACTGTTATTCTTTTCAAGGCTTTCTAGCTCATTTATCAGCTTCAAGGTCTCATTGCTACTAATGTCAATAGATAACACCTCCATTATTTCCTGTGTTTAAATAAATTCATACTAACCAATATTGTTTTCAAATTATAGTATAAATATTACACAATTATAAAAACCAATCGATTTGTTCTAAATAATATGACATAAGGACATGCATTTATAAATAAATATATAAAAAGGAAAATTGTATCCTTTTATGCTTTTATATTGATGTTTAAATATTCCGGGAGGTTTATATGCTGCTTAAAGATTTGAAAATTGCTTTTGCTCTAACTGGCTCCTATTGCGTTTTTGACAAGGTCATTCCACAGGTAGAGATATTGAAAAAGGAAGGCGCTGATGTATTCCCTGTTGTATCCTATGAAGTTGCTAAAACCGATACCAGGTTTGGAAGGGCTCAGGACTTTATTAACAGACTTGATTCGATTACCGGCAAAAAAACAATAACTTCAATGCAGGATGTTGAGCCAATGGGAGTTGTATATCCTATTGATCTTGTTGTAATATCCCCCTGCACAGGCAACTCTCTTTCAAAGCTTGCAAATGCAGCAACTGATACTCCTGTGCTTATGGCTGCCAAAGGTGCCTTCCGTAACCACAAACCTGTAGTAATTGGAGTGGCGACGAATGATGGTCTTGGTATGTGTGCAAAAAATATCGGCTCATTGCTAACTTCAAAGAATGTTTTCTTTGTTCCTTTTGGTCAGGACAACTACAAAATAAAACCTGACTCTCTTGTTTCGAAATTTGAACTTACTCTGCCAACTGTCCTTGAAGCCTTAAAAGGTAAACAAATTCAACCTGTTTTTGAAAAATTTTAATATAGTACTTTATGGAGGTAAAAAAATGCCTGTTGTAGACATCACAATGTGGAAAGGAAGAACAGTACAGCAAAAATCAGAATTAGCTAAATCAATTACTGATGAAATGGTAAGAATTTTTAAGGTTAAAGAAGATTCAGTTCAAGTAATCTATCACGAAATTGAAAAAGAAAACTGGGTAATCGGAGGCAAAATATTCGAATAAGACAAAGTGACAGATCG